>JBKJRJ010000028.1:0-15512 GCA_046594705.1 Vicinamibacterales bacterium | reverse complement strand
CGTCGGCTTCAGACCGGTGATACCGCAGGCGGCCGCCGGGATCCGGATGGAACCGCCGGTGTCAGTCCCCACCGACCCGTAACACATGCCTTCCACCAGCGCGACCGCCGCGCCGGCGCTCGAGCCGCCGGCCGAGCGCGCGCGGTCGTGCGGATTCCGCACGGCGCCAAAGGCGGTTTCATCGCCGGTGGTGCCGAAGGCAAACTCGTGCAGGTTGGTCTTGCCGACGAGGATGGCGCCGGCGCGCCGCAGGTGGCGGACCACCGTCGCGTCGTGTAGCGGCAGGCGCGGCGGCACGCGCGATCCCGACGTGGTCGGCGTGCCCGCGACGTCCACCAGGTCCTTGACCGATACGGGAATGCCGTGCAGCGGGCCGCGGTAATGCCCCGCCGCGATGGCCTGCTCCGCGCGTGCGGCGTCGGCCAGCGCGTGCTCGGCGGTCACGGTGATGAAGGCGTGCAGCTCGCCGTTCTTCGCCGCGATGCGATCGAGGCAGGCGCGCGTCAATTCGACCGGCGACAACTCGCGCCGCTCGATCAGCGTCGCCGCTTCGCGCAAGCTACCTGGCGTGGTGGTCATCGTGTGGCAGTGGCGCGGCCGGCTCCAGGTGTTCCGCGGCGGGATGACCGAACTCGCCGTCGGCATCGCGCAGCGCCTGCGTTGAACGCGCCAGCGATTCGAGGAGCGGGGTCAGCTCGGGCAGGCCGCGGGCTTCGGCGTCCGCGATCGCATGCGCGAGCCAGGCGTCAATCGTCATGCTCAGAATGTCAGCGTGCCGCGCAGCACGACGGGAATCATGTAGACGTGGTGGGTCACCGGCGCCGTGAAGCGGTTGACCGCGAACTTCACCGAGAGGTCGACGCCGAACGGACCCGAGGTCAACCCGCCGCCCCCTTCGCCGAAGTAGCGTGTCCCGTCGAGCTGATCGGTCTTGACCCGTCCCACGCCGCCGATCAGGAAGGCGTGCGCGCCGAAGCCCCATCCCGCGGCGCGGTCGCTCATCTCGATGCCGAGGCCGACGTCGGTGGCCTGCCCGTTTGTGAGCTCGTAGACCGCCGAAGGCGCCGGGCCGGCAAAGGCCACGCGAATGTCAGGCACCGACTCGATGCTGCCGCGGATCGCCAGCGTCGCCCCGGAACTCGCACCGAACGGGTAGATCGTCGCGCCAACGCCGCGCGCCCGCTTGCCATACTCGACGACCTTGACGGTGGTCCGTCCGTCCTGCGTCCGGTACTGGAACGTCTCGAGGCGGACCTCGTCGACCGGCTGGCCGAGCAGCTCGGCCAGGGGATACTTGCCAAATGCGTAGGGCTGCACGAACTGGCGGTCGAGGGTCAGGCTGATGAAGTGCCGTCTGGCCTTGGGCGCCTTGTAGGCGTCGGGCTGACCTTGCGCCTGCGCGTCGGACGCGGTGAGCGCCGCCACCAGGCACACGGCGGTCACGGTTTGTCTCAGCATCCTTTCAAGGATAACGTAAACCGTGTGAGCGCCCTTCCCCATGGCTCAGGACAAGCCAGCATCCTCGCCGCGGTGATGACCGCGCCGCGGCAGCCTATCGAGCTCCGCGAGTTTCCCCGCCCTGACCTGCCCGAGGGCGCCGTGCTGCTCAAAACGACCAGATCCGAGGTCTGCGGGACCGACGTGCACTTGTGGCACGGACGGCTCGCCGGCGTGCCCTACCCAATCATCCCGGGCCATGTCGCCGCCGGCGAGGTGGACGCCGTGCGCGGCTCGGTCACCGGCATCGACGGCTCGCGGATTCGTGAAGGTGACCGCGTCGTGTTCTTCGACGTGCACCGCACCTGCGGCCGCTGCCGCGCCTGTACCGTCCACCGCACGCCGACGCGCTGTTCCTCCCGCCGCGTCTATGGCATCACCGATTCGGCCAGCGACGGCCTGTTCGGGGGCTGGGCCCAGGCGATCTATCTCGAGCCGGGCGTCGCCGTGGCGCAGCTGCCCGACGCGGTCTCGCTCGACGACTACATCGGCGGCGGCTGCGGACTGCTGACGGCGGTGCACATCGCCGAGCGCGCCGAGATCCGACTGGGGGATTCGGTGGTGGTCCAGGGCGCCGGCGCCGTCGGGCTGAGCGCGATCGCGCTGGCCCGCATCGCCGGAGCGGCTCGCATCATCGTCATCGGCGCGCCGCAGGACCGGCTGGCGCTGGCCCGCGATATGGGCGCGGACGTCATGCTCAACCTCGACGCCACGACCGCGGATGAACGGCGCCAGGCTGTCCTCGACGCCACCTTCGGCGAAGGGGCCGACGTCGTGATCGAAGCCGCCGGCGCCGCCGCGGCGATTTCCGAGGGGCTCGACCTCGCCCGTGTCGGCGGCCGCTACGTCATTGCCGGCCACTATACCGACGTCGGCGACAGCTCGGTCAACGCCCACCAGCAGATCAACCGCAAGCACCTCGAGATCCGCGGCTGCTGGGGCAGCGAGGCGCGTCATTTCCTCCGCGCGCTGGCCATCCTCGAACGCCATCCCGCCATTCCGTTCCGGGCGATCGGCGCGCGCCGCTACGGGCTGCATCAGCTGAATGACGCGCTCGCCGACGCCGAGGCGATGCGTATCCCGAAAGCGCTGGTCGATCCGTGGCAATGACGCGACATACCAAGATCATCGCCACGCTCGGGCCGGCCAGCACGGTGCCGGAGATTCTCGACGCCCTGGTCGACAGCGGCGTCGACCTGTTCCGGCTGAACTTTTCGCATGGCACGCACGAGTCGCATGGCCGCACCTACCACGCGGTGCGCCGCGCCGCGGCGCGCGCCGGCCGCCATATCGCCATCCTCCAGGATCTCAGCGGACCCAAGATCCGCATCGCTCGCCTTCGCGGCGGACTCGCCATCGAGCTGCGCAAGGGGGACGAGCTGCGCGTCGCCGCCGGTGACGACGAGGGCGGCCCGGGCCGCGTCTTCACTCCCTACGCGGAGTTGATTGCCTCGGCCGAGCCGGGCGCCCGGCTCCTGCTCGACGACGGCAAGATCGAGCTGCGCGTGCGGGAGCGGATCGGCGGCGACCTGGTGACCGTCGTCGTCAACGGCGGATGGTTGGGCGAGTACAAGGGCATCAACGCCCCGGGGGTGCGCTTGCCCGCCTCGGCCGTCACCGCGAAGGACGAAGAGGACCTGAAGTTCGGACTGGCGCTCGGCGTGGATATCGTGGCGCTGAGCTTCGTGCAGACGCCAGAGGACTGCCACACCGCGCGGCGGATCATGCGGGCCGCCGGCGTCGAGGTCCCGCTGGTCGCCAAAATCGAACGTCCGCAGGCGCTCGAGCGGCTCGACGACATCATTCGCGCCGCCGACGGCGTGATGGTCGCGCGCGGCGACCTCGGCCTCGAATGTCCGCTCGAGCAGATCCCGCGGATCCAGAAGATCGTGATCGCGCGCGCGCGCGCACTCGGGCGGCCGGTCATCGTGGCGACGCAGGTGCTCGAGTCGATGCGCACCGAGCCACGGCCGACGCGCGCCGAGGTCAGCGACGCCGCCACCGCGGTCGATCAGGGGGCGGACGCCATCATGCTGGCGGGCGAAACGGCGGCGGGCACGTTCCCGGTCGAAGCGGTGCGGATGCTGTCGCACGTGATTTGCGACGCCGAAACCGTGATCCCGCCGTCGGCGCTGCTGGCCGCCGGCGTCTCGCTGTTCGGCCCTCACGGCGCCGATCCGCTGCCCGACGGGTTCGACGCGTTCCGCATCATTCACGGCCGCGCGATGTGCGACGCCGCCGTCACGCTCGCCTCCACCGGCCAGGCCGAGGCCATCGTCGCCCTCACGCTCGGCGGCAGGACCGCGCAGCTGCTGTCGTCGCTGCGGCCGCACGCCAACATCATCGCGGTCACCCCGTCGGACTCGGTCGCCCGTCGCCTGAACCTGTATTGGGGCGTGCGGTCCGTGGTGTCCGACCTGGAGGATGTGCGCGCGCTCGAGGGGCCCATCCGCTCCGCCATGGCGCTCTCGTCCCGCGCCGTCGTCGTCTTCATCAACATCAATCCGGACCTCAGCCGGCAGGACGCCAACTTCCTCAACGTGCAGCGTCTCGCCGAGTAACCGATGGGACGGGTGGCCAAGTTCATTCTCGACCGGTCGCTCCTGCTGGTCGCGGGCACCATCGCCGCGCTGGTGTGGGCCAACACGTCGCCGGCGTCGTACCAGAGCTTCGCGCACGGGATCCACTTCTTCGTGAACGACATCGCGATGGTCTTCTTCTTCGCGGTCGCCACCAAGGAGATCGTCGAGTCCACGCTGCCGGGCGGGGCGCTGGCGTCGCCGAAAGCCGCCGCAGTGCCCCTGCTGGCCGCCGCCGGCGGCATGATCATCCCCGCGGCGCTGTACTGGGGCGGCGCCATGGCGTTGAACCACCCAGAATTGATCCGCGGGTGGGCCATCCCGTGCGCAACCGACATCGCCTTCTCCTACCTGATCGCGCGGATGATCTTTCCCGCGGGTCATCCCGCGATTCCGTTTCTGCTGCTGCTCGCCGTGGCGGATGACGCGCTCGGCCTGCTGCTGCTCGCGGTGTTCTACCCGTCAGGGGTGGTGTCGCCGCTGCTGTTCGTGCTGTGCATGGCGCCGGCGTTGGGGCTGGCCTGGTGGTTGCGCCGCCGTCGCGTGCTCAGCTTCTGGCCCTACGTGGTGTTCGCCGGATCCGGTTCATGGCTCGCCCTCTACCTGGGCGGGCTTCATCCGGCGCTGGCGCTGGTGCCGATCGTGCCGTTCCTGCCGCACGAGGGTGTCTATCACGAGCTGTTCGACGATCCCGTCCAGGGCGGCGATACCCTGAGCCGCTTCGCCGGGTGGTGGCACATCCCCGTGCAGGTCATCCTGCTGCTGTTCGGGCTCGCCAATGCGGGGGTCGCGTTCTCCGGTGTGGGACCGGCGACCTGGCTCGTGGCGGGGGCGCTCGTCGTGGGCAAACCGGCCGGGATCCTGCTGATGACGTTCATTGCGGTGCGCGCCGGGCTGTCGCGCCCGGCCGGCCTCACCTATCTCGACGTACTGCTGCTCGGCATCACCGCCGGCATCGGGTTCACCGTCGCCCTGTTCTTTGCCACGGCGGCGTTTCCCGCGGGCGACGCGCTCGCCGCGGCGAAGATGGGCGCCCTTATCAGTTTCCTGGCGGCGCCGCTGGCGATCCTGGTGGCGCGGATCGCCGGCTCCAGGCATACAGGCCGAGCCCCAGCCCGATCGTGACGCCGGCCTGCGCGACGAGGTTGACCTCGTAGGTGAGCAGGTTGGCTCCCGGCGGCGGCACGAAGGTCAGCGCCAGCGAGATCGCCGTCGCGGCGAACCCCATGCAGGCCAGCGATTTCGGCGAGTCGGGCAGCAGCCGCATCTGCGCGGCGAACAAATACAGGTAGGGGATGAAGTAGATCAGGATCGTCAGGTTGACCAGGATGTCGTAGGCCTCCTGGATCGACGTCGATCGCCCCGCGACGCTGAAGAACACGCTCGCGAGAAAGATCGCCGACGCGGCGATGGATTGGACGATGAGCGCCACATACGGCGTCCGGTAGCGCGAGTGCAGCCGCGCGAAGCTGCGGGGCATCGCGCTATCCACGCCGGCCGCGAACGGCACCCGGGCGGCTCCCGCGGTCCACGACGCGGTGCCCGCCAGCGCGTTGAGCGCCAGCAATCCTCCGGTCAGCGCCCCCAGCCCGGTGAGTCCGACCCGCCCGGCCACGAGCCGCACCGCGTCGGTGATCCCGCTCAACTCCCGCAGTTCCGCGACCGGCACCGCGACCAGCACCGCTGCCGACCCCGCGATGTAAATGACCGTGGTCGCGGCCCCGGCGATGAAGATGCCTCGTGGAATCGTGCGCTCGGGGTCGCGGATCTCCTGCCCGATGAGCGACGTGATCTCGAACCCGGAGAACGCGAAACACATCGCCGACCAGAGTCCGATCGTGTCGAGCAGGCCGCCCTGCGGCGCCATGGTTGTCGGCGTGAATGGCGTCGCCGAGCCAAAGGTCGCGAATGCGATCGCGCCGCAGACCATCAACAGACCGGCCGGCACCCAGACGCCCAGGCTGCCGGCGTTCTGCAGCCACTTGCCAACGCCGAGCCCGATGATGCTGACGCCCGCGGCAAGCCAGATTCCGCCGAGCACGAACGTGACCGAATACCACCGGGCCGTTCCCAGCGCCTGCCAGTCGGCGCCCCCGATGGCGGCGAAATTCGCGGCGCCGAAGAGCAGCAGCGACGGGAAGTAAAAGAGATTGTTGACCCAGAGGCACCAGCCACAGATGAACCCGTGGCCCTGGCCGAAGGCGCGGCGCACCCAGGCATAGACGCCGCCCTGCTCCGGATACGCCCGGGCGAGCGTCGAGCAGGCCACGGCGAGCGGCACGAAGAAGGCCACCCACGCCAGCACCCACAGCGTCACCGACGCCGGCCCCGTTCGCGCCCCGCGCGCGATCCATCGCATGCCGACGACGGCCACGATATTCATCAGGACCACGTCGCGCAGGCCGAGCGACCTGATGAAATTCATGGTGCGTTCTCGACGTGCTCCTTCAGGGCTGCCAGCGACGACCGCCAGCCGCTGGCGATGACCGCGTAGTAGCGCCGCCAGCGCGGCGTGTCCTCGAACCCGGTCTGGCGGACCTGCAGCCGGCACACCGGCCCCGACATCCGGCAGCTCACCTCGAGCGCCATCGGGCCGATCGGGTCGCCGTCTGGCGGTAGCCACCAGGCGTCGGCGACGAAGAGCTCGCGGCCGGCGAGGTACTCCATGACGGTGCCGTGAAACACGCCGCCAAGGCGGCCCAGGATGTCGTCGGCGTCCACGGTCGGGGCCCATTCGACGGCGAATACCCCCATCGGCCGCGGGGTGGTGACGGACCGGGACACTTGCCACCAGGCGGCCAGCGCCAGGGGATCGAAAAAGGCCGCGAGCACCCGCGTCGGCGCCGCATTGACCAGGACGGAGTGCTCGAACTCCGGGGAGGCCGCGTCCAGCGGTGGGGTGGGCATGCGCCGGCCATGCTACCGCAGTACACTGGCAGGGCAATGGCGACGACAGCAACCCAGGACCATCAGGCC
Organism: Vicinamibacterales bacterium; assembly: GCA_046594705.1. Lineage (GTDB taxonomy): Bacteria > Acidobacteriota > Vicinamibacteria > Vicinamibacterales > 2-12-FULL-66-21 > JAICSD01. The sequence goes on along the minus strand of JBKJRJ010000028.1, from coordinate 8,460 downwards.
GACGCGTCGTGGGACGAACATTACGCGGACGAGCGCGATGCGGCGTGGCTCTATCGCGAGCTGGCCGGCGTTGACACCAATCCCGAGCGCGCGGACCTGTTTCGCCGCCTCGCCGACGTCGAAGACCGTCACACCAAGAAGTGGGAAGAGCTGTTTCGTGATGCCGGGCGGCCGCTGCCGTCCTACGCGGTCGCGTTGCGCACGCGGCTGCTCGCGTGGGTCGCCAGGACCTTCGGGCCCTCGTCTGTCTTGCCGCTGATCCTGGCGGAGGAAGGGCGCGAGGTGCAGGCCTACCTTGGCCTCGCCCGGAGTTCGACGAACGAGCTGACGCACAAGGCCGCGGTCGACATCGCCGCGGAATCGGCCGTGCACGCGCGCGAGCTGTCGGAGGTGATGGGACGGGAAGGAGAGCCCTGGCACGTCGGCGGCGCCGGCGGCCTGCTGCGCAGTATCGTCTACGGCTTCAACGACGGGTTGACGGCGAACTTCGGCCTCGTCGCGGGGGTCGTCGGCGCGAACATGGCGCCACACATCGTCATCGTCACCGGCATCGCCGGGGCGATTGCCGATGCGCTGTCGATGGGATCGAGCGGCTACCTGGCGGCGGCGAGTGAGGCGGAGGTCCAGGCGCACCAGATCGAGATGGAGCGGCAGGAGATGCGGCTGATGCCCGAGCTCGAGGAAGAGGAGCTCGCCCTCATCTACGAAGCCAAGGGACTGCCGGCGGACGCGTCGCGGGAGCTGGCGCGAACGATGATGCTGGATCCCGTCAGGGCGCTCGAGACCCAGGTGCGCGAAGAGCTGAACATCCACCCGGCTGAACTGGCCCCGCTCAAGGACGGATTGATCACCGGCACCGCTACCGCGGTCGGCGCGTTCATTCCCATCGCCCCCTTCCTGGTGATGTCACACGGGTCGGCGGTGTGGGTGTCGCTGGTGATCAGCATGGCGGCGCATTTCGGGATTGGCGCCGCCCGTTCGCTCTTCACGGGACGCGGAATCTGGGTCAGCGGCCGTGACATGTTCCTGGTGGGCTTCGGCGTGGCGGCCGTGGGCTACCTGATCGGCGAGTGGCTACCGCGCATTCTGTAGGTCGCAGCAGGCAGTAGGCGCCACTGCCAACTGCAGAATGCCAACTGCTTACTGCTTACTGCTTACTGCTTACTGCTTGCTGCTTGCTGCGTAGCGTCTGCACGTAGGTGACGATCTGCCACAGCTGGTCGCGCGTGAGCTCGTCCTTCACGGCGGGCATCTTGGGCTTGGCCCGGCCGTTCCACGCCTTGTAGAACACGATCCCGTCGGGGTTGCGGGCGGCGCGGCGTGCGGTGGTCAGGTCCATGTCCTGCATGGCGTCGGGGTCCGCGTCTGGGCCGTCGCCCTTGCCGGCCGGGCCATGGCATTTTTGGCAGTTCTTCCCGAACAGCACCTTGCCGGCCTCGATCGCCTTGGGATCCCCCGCGAACGGATTCTTTTCCTCGGCCGCCGCCGGCGGCAGCACCCATCCGCCGGGACGCTGCTGAGGCACCGGTGGCGTGGCGGGCGCGGGGGCCTGGCGCGCGCTCACGGCCAGTCCACACGCAAAAATCAGCCCGGCCGCGGCGAAGACACTGGAGCGCATATGCATGCGCAATGATACAGTTTTTAACGCATGCACGACCAGCCGCTCGCCTACATGGATGCCGAGTTCCTCGAGACGGATGACGCGCGGCCGCTCCGGATCCTGGCTGAATACCTGGAGCCGCTGCGGCGGCTGAAACAGCAGAATATCCAGGACACGGTCGTCTTTTTCGGGTCCGCGCGAGTACACAGCCGGGCCGACGCCAGCCGCGCGCTCGATCGGCTCAGGAGAAAACGTCTCCAGCCGCGCTCCAAGGCGCATCTGGCGGCCATGAAGCGCAGCCGTAAGGCGGTCGAGTGGTCGCGCTTCTACGAAGATGCGCGCGAGCTCGCGCATAAGCTGGCGGTGTGGAGCCTGTCGCTCGAGTCGCCACGGCACCGGTTCGTCGTGTGCTCAGGCGGCGGCCCCGGCATCATGGAGGCGGCCAACCGCGGCGCCTACGAGGCCGGCGGCAAGAGCATCGGGTTCAACATCCGGCTGCCGTTCGAGCAGGGGGCCAACCGCTATCTCACTGAAGGGCTGCATTTCGAGTTTCACTACTTCTTCATGCGGAAGTTCTGGTTTGCCTACCTCGCCAAGGCGCTGGTGATCTTCCCTGGTGGCTTTGGCACGCTCGATGAAATGTTCGAGATCCTGACGCTGGCGCAGACCCAGAAACTGTCGAAGCAGCTTGGCGTGTTCATCTATGGCCGTGAGTACTGGGAAGCGATCATCGACCTGAAGCCGATGGAGGAATGGGGCGCCATCAACTCGAGCGATCTCGACCTGCTCAAGTGGGTCAATACTCCAGATGAGGCGTTCGAACAGCTGCGCGCCCACTTGATGGCCTATCACCTGGTGCCGGAGACCGCGCAGGAAGATCGCGCCCCGGGCATCGCCAAGACGAGAGGATAGCAAGACGCATGCAACCCGACGAACGCACGCTGCTGATCGCCCAGTACAAAGACGGCTACCGTGTGGTCGCCGCGGCGCTGCTGAAGATCACGCCCGAGGAGCTCGACGCCAGGCCGGCGGCCGGGAAGTGGTCGGCGCGGGAGATCGTCCATCACCTCGCCGACAGCGAGATGACGGCCGCGGTGCGTTTCCGGCTGCTGGTGGCCGAAGATGCGCCCGCCATCAAGGGCTACGACCAGGATCGGTTCTCCGGCCGCCTCCACTACGACCGCGCGCACGAGGCCTCGCTCGAGGTCTTCCGCTCGGTGCGGGCCGCCACCACCGAGCTGATGGGATGCCTGACCGAGCAGGAATGGCTGCGCGAGGGCACCCACAGCGAGCTGGGCCGCTTCGGGCTCGACAGCTGGCTGCGCATCTATGCGCCCCACGCCCATCGCCACGCCGACCAGATCCGCGTCGCGAGAGGCGCGGCGCTGAAGAAATCGTGAGACGGGTACCACGACCCGCTCAGCAAGGCACCAAGACACGAAGGCAGAAAGATGATTTTGGTGCCTTGGTGACTTCGTGCCTTCGAGATTTGCCGTCGGCTGGTCTGGCGCGACGGTACTAGTACAGCAGGAACTTCCGGCGCAGCTCCCGGAAGGCGTCCTCGTGCCGCGGCCAGTCGTTCGCCAGGGACGCGGCGGTTTCGCCGGCGTCGATGCCGCGGCGGAGCCGGTCGCTGCCGTAGAGGATATCGATCGGCGGTTTCACCGTTTCGTATTCATACGGCGGATCACGCCACAACGGCTGGCCAGGCCCTTCCCTGCGGAACTCCTCGAGCATCTCGACCGCCACCCGTAGTGAGCGGTAGGTGGATCGATCGGTCACGTGGACCTGGCAGCCGCCGCAGGGCCGCTGCGCGTGCTTGTGGAAGGTCGGCTCGAAGAACACCGGCCGGAAATGCACCCCGGGTAGTCCTCGGCGGTTCATCGCCTCGGCGAACCGCTCGCCGTCGATCCACGGCGCCCCGATGATTTCGAACGGGCGCGTGGTCCCGCGTCCCTCCGACAGTGGCGTCCCCTCGAACAGCACGCCCCCGGGATAGACGATCGCGGAATCGAGCGTAGGGATGTTCGGGGACGGGAGTACCCACGGCAGCCCCGTCTCGTCGTAATACATCGAGCGCGTCCATCCGTCCATCGGGACGACGTCCACGGCGGCATTGATCCCGAAGTGGTCGTTGAACAGGCGCGCGGCCTCACCGATGGTGAGCCCGTGACGCATCGGGATGGCGAACTGGCCGACAAACGAGGCATAGCCCGGATCGAGCAGCGCCCCCTCGACGTCCTCGCCGTTGATCGGATTGGGGCGATCGCAGACTACCACCCGGACCCCGTGCTGCCGCGCCGCGCGCAGGCAGTTCGCCATCGTGTAGATGTAGGTGTAGATCCGGGTGCCGACGTCCTGCAGGTCGACGACCAGCACGTCGACGTCGGCCAGCATGTCAGCCGTGGGTTCCCGGGTTTCGCTGTACAGCGAGTACACCGGCACGCGCCGCTTCGCGTCCTGCCCGTGCGGCGATTCGATCATGTTCTCCTGCAGGTCGGAGCGGAAACCGTGCTGCGGGCCGAACAGGGCGGTCAGCGTCCAGTCGCCGGCCGCGAGTCGGTCCGAGGCGTGGACGAGACGGCTGTCGACCGAGGCGGGGTTGCACACGAGCCCGACGCGCTGCCCCTTGATAAGCGCGCGATCGGCCCCGTCGAGCAGGCGTTCGATTCCGAGGCGGACGGGCATGCGCCGATTATAGTCGGCCCCCTCGCGCCGATCGCCTCAGGTGCCGCGCAGTGGTCAGCCGCCGCCGTCGCGCTCACCTGTTGGCTTTCCCGACGCGTCCGAGCCTGGATCAGTTAGATTCCCGTGCGGATCGCTCACAACGCCGGGAGCCGCGCGCTGGCGTCGGCGTTGCAAGACCGGCTCGATGCAATTTACGCCACCAGTGGGCCATTATGGATAGAATGCCGGAAAGATTGCCCGTGGTCATCGCCGTGCTGAACAGCAAGGGGGGCGTCGGAAAGACGACGGTCGCCGTCAACCTTGCCGCCGCCCTCGCTTCGCCGAAACGCCGGGTCCTGCTGGTCGATCTCGACAGCCACGGCTCGGCGTCCTTGTGGCTGGGCGTGCCTCCCGATCACCTCCGGCCGTCCGCCGCCTCCTGCCTGCTCGAGAAATATCCCATTCTCAAGGCCATCCGCCAGACCTCGACGCTCCACCTCGATGTGCTGCCAGGCTCGATTGAACTGGCCAACGCCGACGTGGCGCTGTGCAGCGTGCGCGGCCGGGAAACGATGCTGCGCCGGATGCTCGAGCGCCTGGACTCGCACTACGAGGTCATCATGCTCGACTGTCCGCCGGGACTGTCGCTGCTGAATGTCAACGCGATGGTCGCGGCCGATGGCCTGATTGTGCCGGTCTCGCTGGAACCGCTGGCCGCCCAGGCGCTCGAGATGCTGCTGGCGACCGTCGAGCGGGTCCGCTCCCGCATGACGGCGCGCGGGCGGGTGCTCGGAATCCTGCTGAACGCGGTCGATCCAAAGCGCAGATACGGCCGGGAGATCGCGGATCGGCTCCGCGCTCAGCACCGCGACAAGGTGTTCCATACCGAGATCCGTCTCACCAGCGCGCTGGCCGAGGCGTCGGCCAGCCATCAGACCATCGCGGCGGCAGCCGCCAAGTCGCCGTCCGTCGACGCCTTCCGCCGTCTCGCCGGCGAAGTCCTCCACCGCCTGCCCGCCATCCGTCACTAAATCCTTTCTCCTATTGGGGATGGAAGAATTACGAGATTGGTCCGCCTGCGAAACGTTGAGCTTGAACTAAACCCCACAATTAGAGTTGAATACGGCCAAGCTCTAGCAGGTCGGCGAGCGCGGTATTTAAAGGCGTCCCTAATTATTCGACAGACCTGGCGTTTCCGGAGTTCCCATGGCTCGTGCCCGCACGCGGAAGACCAGCAAGACCAGCCAGGATATCTTTGCGCCGACCAAGCCTGGCGGCCGTCCGCAGCAAGGACGGCGGCCGGGCCGCCCCCCCGTGCACGACGAGGCCTGGACCAAGGTCACCGTCGTCCTGTTCAACCGGCAGATTGTGTTCCTCGACCGGCTGGCGGCGAATATCCGGGCGCAAAGCGGCGCCGCGATCAGCCGGGCGCAGCTGATTCGCGCGCTGCTCGATGCCGTCGCGGAAGGCGACATCGATCTGACCTCCGCCACCTCGGAGGCCGACCTCAAGGCCACCCTCCTCGCGCGGCTGGGCCGCTACCGCCTCGGCGGCCCGCAGCACTGACGTTGGTTTGGTCCGCCCGTTTCCCAGCGGGTTGACACTCCAGCGCGCGGCATGCGGCACCATCATCCTGTCGGCGCTGGTCGCGCACAGGCCTGGCACTGGACGGCCCAGCGCTGGGCGCAACTCCGCCAGGTCGAGCGTCCCGTCTCGACCGGCATGACACGGTTGTGGAGGGCGAGCCGCCGTTCACGACGAGCGCAGGGCCCGGCTCATAGGCATCCCCGAACCGCCGACGTAACCGTTCGGGTGCCCGAACCGCCAAACCAGGTTCAGCTCGGCGCACGTGTGACCGCCGGGGCCGCGGATCTGGCAGACTGTTGCGCGTATGCCGGGATTTATTGCGCTCATGGTGGCGCTGGTCGCCGCCCTCTACGTCTGCTGGCTCATGTTTCAGCCGTTCTTCGACGTGCTGCTCTGGGCGGGCGTGCTGGCGGTGGTGTTCTTTCCCATGCACCGGCGCATCCTGACGCGCATGGGGACGCCGTCGCTGGCCGCCGCCTGTTCCACCCTCCTCGTCATCCTGTTCATCCTGCTGCCGATCTCCTTCATCACCGTGGCGGTGGTCCGCGAGCTGAGCGGCGCCGCGGCGGCGTTCAAGGCGTCGGACCACAGCTGGTCGACCGCGATTCCACCCGGCGCAATCTGGCTGTTCGACAAGGTCGGGCAGTACGTGGAGATCGATCGCGAGTCCGCGCGTCAGTTCATCGCCGAGCGCATGCAGCTGTGGGGCACGGCTCTCGCGGCCAGCACGCTGGTGGTTGTCGGTGGCGCCGTTGGCGCGGTCGCACAGATGCTGCTCGTCGTCTTTACGCTCTTCTACTTTTTCCGCGACGGCGATCGCATCCGGCACGCCGCCTACGAGATGGTGCCGCTCCAGCGCGTGCAGTGGCAGGACATCATCACGCGCACGAAGGACGTGATTGGCGCCACCGTCTACGGCGTCCTCGCGATTTCGGCGATCCAGGGCGTGCTGGGCACGTTCATCTTCTGGGCGCTCGGCCTGCCCTCGCCACTGCTGTGGGGCGTGGTGATGTTCTTCCTCTCCATGATCCCGATGGCGGGCGCCTTCCTGGTGTGGGTGCCGGCGGCCCTGTATCTGGCGCTGACCGGCTCGCTCGTGAAGGCCGGCATCCTGGTGGTCTGGGGGCTGATCGTCATCGGCGGGATTGACAACGTGCTCTCGCCTCGCCTGGTGGGCCGCCGCGCCAGCCTGCACGAACTGCTCATCTTCTTCGCGGTGCTGGGCGGCCTGCAGGTCTTCGGCGTGCTCGGCCTGGTGCTTGGCCCGGTGGTGGTGGCGATGACGCTGGCGCTCATCGAGATGGCGCGCCAAGTCGGGCATCCCTCGTCAGAGACGCTGCAGAAGGCAACGGTGATGGAGGAACAGGCGAACTTGCGCGACGTCTAGCCTCAGGTCCAAGGCGCCGCCGGGCCGGGATCGACGCACCGGTGGACTGGAGCGGACGTCGCCCGTTGCAGTGCCCGAGCGCATCGTCAGATTGGGGCCACGTTGGGCTTGATCAGACAGTGGCCCGATCCGTTGGCGAAGTGAGCCGCTTCGTCGAAGGCGACCGCGTAACGGGACGATTTCCGGACTCGTCCGTCGATCGAGTGAGAGACTAGGATCGACCAGCGTGAATCGGGAAGCCTGAGCGTCGTGACCAAGCTGCGGAGCCGGTGGATCCCGATGACCTCGTCGATGCGGTGTACCTGGCGCTTCAGGCCGGCAGCCCTAAGAATCAACTCGCAACTAGAGGAGCCCTCAAGATGATCCGCGTTCCTTTCACGACTGTGATTGCCCTCGCCGGCACCCTGGTGATGGCGGCGACCCCGGCCGCGCAGAGCGGAGCCCCCGCCCCGGCCCAGCGTGGCAAGCCGGCCATCGTGCAACCCGCGAAGCCGGGGACCGCGCAGCCGGCGAAGCCGCCGGCCGGCCGCGGCCGCAGCCGCGGCACCGGCACCGGCACCGGGACGGGCACCGCCATGAGCGCCGCCGCAAAGGCGAAACTCAAGAACCCTGCCGCGCTCAAGGACGTTGCGCCCGCCGAGTATCGCGCGGCGTTCGACACCAGCGCTGGATCGTTCGTCGTCCTCGTGCACCGGAGCTGGGCGCCCAAAGGGGCCGATCGGTTCTACAACCTCGTCAAGTACGGCTTCTTCGACAACGGCCGGTTCTTCCGGGTGCTGCCCAATTTCATGGTGCAGTTCGGCATCAACGGTGACCCCGCCATCCAGGGCCCGTGGCGGGACGCCGACATCACCGACGATCCGGTGACCCAGAGCAACAAGCGGGGGACGATCACGTTCGCCACCGGCGGTCCCAACACGCGCACCACGCAGGTCTTTATCAATTTCAAGGACAACACGGGCCTCGACCGGCAGGGCTTCGCCCCTTTCGGTGAAGTCGTCTCGGGAATGGAAGCGGTTGACAAGATCAACGCGGAGTATCGCGAGCAGCCGGACCAGGGGTTGATCCAGCGTACCGGTAACGCCTACCTGACCAAGTCGTTTCCACGGCTGGATTACGTGAAGAAGGCCGCAATCGCGAGGACGCCCGTCACACCGCCGAAGTGAGGGGCGAAGGTCCGCCTTCGCGCTGGCGCGCTTTTGCGGGACAACCTTCGCGT
>JBKJRJ010000201.1:0-6247 GCA_046594705.1 Vicinamibacterales bacterium | reverse complement strand
AGGCGTCCCACCAGCTCCAGCCCTCGATGAGCATGTAGCCGACGGTCCCCCCGACAATGACGCTGGCGATGAGCAGCGCCACGAGGCGCCAGCCCATCCACCACAGCTGTCCGCGATACGTCAACGGGCCCGCACAGCCTCAGGCGGTGTCGAGCCGGCTGTGCTTCCGGCCGTATCCGAAGTAGAACACCATTCCGACGGCGAGCCAGGCGACCAGGCGCAGCCAGTTGGTCCAGCCCAGGCCGAAAATCATCGCGCCACACACGACGATGCCGAGCACCGCCACCACCGGCAGCGCGGGCACCGTGAAGCCGCGTGGCAGGTCGGGACGGCGGACCCGCATGATCCAGACGCCGGCGCACACCAGCATGAACGCGAACAGCGTCCCGATGCTGGTCATCTCACCGACGATGTCGCCCGGCACGAATGCCGCGAACAGCGCCGTGAACACGAAGAACACGATGTTCGACTTGTAGGGCGTCCGCAGGGTGGGGTGGAGGTCGCCGAAGATCGGCGGCACCAGCCCGTCTTTGCTCATCGAGTAGAACACTCTCGACTGCCCGAGCAGCATGACCAGGATGACGGACGAGAATCCGGCCAGGATCGCCACGGTCACCGACCGCGAGAGCCATTCGTAGCCGGGCATGTATTTGGAGATGGCGAAGGCCACCGACGCTTCACGCCCGGTCGAGCGGAAGTCTTCGACGGTCGCCATACCGCTCAGCACGTAGGAGAACAGCACATAAAGAATCGTGCAGACGACCAACGAGCCCAGAATGCCTATCGGCATGTCACGCTTCGGGTTCTTGGCTTCCTGCGCCGCGGTGGACACGGCGTCGAAGCCGATGTAGGCGAAGAACACGACGCCCGCGGCGCCGAGAATCCCCATGATGCCGCCGTAGTTGTGGGTCACCCCTGACGGGGTCACGTAGGTGGTCGCGGCCGGAATCAGCGGCGTATGGTTCGCCGGGTTGATGAACCCCCAGCCCAGGCCGATGACCAGCAGCACGATCGAGACCTTGACGACGACGATGATGCTGTTGACGTAGGCGGATTCCTTGGTGCCGCGGATCAGCAGCGCGGTCAGCACCGCCAGGATGAACACCGCCGGCAGGTTCATGATCCCGCTCGCGCCATCCGGGGACATCTCGAACGGTGAATGGGTCCACTCGAATGGTATTCGAGGCCCGAACCACGCCAGCACCCGATTGGCGTACTCGCTCCAGGCAATCGCGACCGTGGCCGCGCCGACCGCGTACTCGAGCACCAGGTCCCAGCCGATGATCCACGCGGCCAGTTCACCCATCGTGGCGTAGGAATACGTGTAGGCGCTGCCGGAGACCGGGATCATGGAGGCGAACTCGGCGTAACAGAGGCCGGCCAACGCGCAGCCGACGCCCGCCACCATGAACGCCAGGACCACCGATGGGCCCGCGCGATCCGCGATCGCGGCAGCGGTGCGGACGAACAAGCCGGCCCCGATGATGGCGCCGATGCCGAGCGCCACGAGCGATAGCGGACCGAGTGTCCGCTTGAGCGTGCCTTCCCCCGTCGCGCTGGCCTCAGCCATCAACTTGTCGATGGATTTGGTCCTGAACAGTGAACTTGCCACTCATCCCCCTTAATCCGATGATCCCTGGTTCGAAGTCGGGGCATTATACGTCACGCCTGCGGCGCGGAATCGCCCAGCCGCCGGCGGAAGGCCCGGACCATCGCCGCGGGATCATCGCGCAGCAGATCGGCGATCACGGCGACCGAGGCCGCTCCTGCGGCCAGCACCTCCGGGGCGCGCTCGAGCGTGATACCACCGATGGCGACGACCGGGCGGGCCGCCTGCCCCCCGCCTCCTTGCAGCGCCACGGCGGCGCGCCGGACAAGCGCGAGTCCTCGCGCCGAGTAGCCCGTGTTTTTGGTGGACGTCCCGTAGACCGGCCCCACGGCGACGTAGCTCGCGCTGGTGCGCGCGGCGGCTTCGATCTGGGCCTCGTCGTGAGTGGAGATCCCGACGATGGCCTGCGCGCCCAGCACCAGTCGGGCCTCCTCGACCGTCAGATCCTCCTGCCCGACATGGACGCCGTCAGCCCCCGACAGCCGGGCGATATCCGGGCGATCGTTGACGATGAGCCGGGCCCCGGCCGCGTGCACCCGCGCCACCACGGCCTCGGCGAGCGCCAGGCGCTCACCGGTCGATGGGGATTTGTCCCGCAGCTGGAGCAGGCTCGCCCCGCCGGCCAGGAACCCATCCAGGACCGCGAGCGGCTCCAGTCCCCGCGCCCGGCACAGTTCAACGTCGAGAATGGGATAGAGACGGGGCAGCATCGATGTTCACCATGATGCCTCCACCCTTGGGGACCAACATCGGCGAGGCGTAAAAATTCCGGCCGTGCCAGGTGACCGTGCGCCCCACGATAATCCCGACGGTGGCGCCGAACACGACGTCGCTGGCCTTGTGGACGTTGTCGTGCAACCGCGACATCGCCACGTAGGACGCGATGAGGTAGGTCGGAATCCCGGCCCGATAGCCGAGGTGCTGCTGCAGGACGGTCGCCGCCGCGAACGTCGCGGCGGCATGCCCGGACGGAAAGGCAAACCCGAGCGCGCGGCTGCCATCGTTCTTGATCGGCCGCTCGCGTCGCACGGCTTCCTTCAGGCCGATGACGATGGCTCCGGCCAGCAGCTGCGCTTCGATCTGGTCCATCCCGAGGTGCTGGAGGCGGCGGTTGCCCTTGCCGCGCCCGATCAGGTACGCCGCCGCGCCGGCCCCGAGCAGGACAGGGGTCTGGCCGATGTATTTGCCGGGGCCGAAGAAGGTTTCGGCCGTCCCTGACCCTTCGAGCCGGCGGTTGATCTTGTTGTCGTTCGGGTGCACAGCCAGGGCGATGGCGCCGCCGCCGGCCAGGAAGTACAGGGTGTTCTTCCTGGGCAGGTGGGTGATGTCGTCTTTCAGGTTGTGGCCGAGCGAGGAGAAGAACCCGCGCGCCGGCTTCGCCAGGTCCTCTCCGACGGCGGCGGGCGGCGGTGGCGCCGTGTCCTGGGGAGCCGGAACCGGTTCCTGCGCGAACGATCCGACCGATGACAGGACGATGACAAACGCGGCGGCTAGCGTCGTGGTTCGCATGGTGACCTCGGCATCGGCGATGCCAGATACGTGCCGCGTCACGTGCCGTGGCCCGGCAGGCCGCAGCTCAGGCGGTTTCGGCCAGGCTGCTGCCGGCGGCCGGCTTCTTCTCGACGAGATAGCGATCCATGAACGATGTGCTCAAGCGCCCGGCGATGAAATCCGGATCCGACAGAATCCTGAGGTGCAGCGGAATCGACGTCTTGATGCCCTCGATCACCGTCATCTCGAGCGTGCGGCGCATCCGGGCGATCGCCTCCTGCCGGTCGCGGCCGTGCACGATGATTTTCGCGATCATGGAGTCGTAGTAGGGCGAGACGGTGCACTCGGAGTGGGCGAAGGTATCGACGCGCACGCCGGGTCCCCCCGGCACGCTGAAGGCGTGGATCACGCCGGGCGAGGGAGCGAAGGTGACCGGATCCTCGGCGTTGACGCGGCATTCGATCGCGTGGCCGTTGAAGGTCACGTCCCCCTGCTTGAACGACAGGCGCTCCCCGGCCGCGATCCGGATCTGCTCCTTGACGATGTCGACGCCGGTGACGAACTCGGTCACGGGATGCTCGACCTGCACGCGGGTATTGACCTCGAGGAAAAAGAAGTTCCCCTTGTCGTCCAGCAGGAACTCGAAGGTGCCGGCATTGGTGTACTGCAGGGCGCGCGCGGCGTCGACGACCGTGCCGCCCAGCTTGCGGCGCATCTTCTCGCTGACGGCGATCGAGGGCCCTTCCTCGAGCAGTTTCTGATGCCGGCGCTGGATCGAGCACTCACGCTCTCCCAGGTGGATGACCGCGCCGTGGTGATCGCCCAGCACCTGGAACTCGATGTGCCGCGGATTCTCGACGTACTTCTCGATGTAGACGTCGCCGACCCCGAAGGCGGCCTCCGCCTCGCGCTGCGCGGTCTTGAGCGCCTTGCTCAGCTCCTTCATGTCGCGGATGACGCGCATGCCGCGGCCGCCGCCGCCGGCAACCGCCTTGATGATCACCGGCAGGCCGAGATCCCTGGCGATCTTGATCGCCTTGTCCTCGCTGTCGACCGGACCCTCGCTGCCCGGCAAAATCGGCACGCCCGCCTTGCGCATGGCGCGGCGCGCGCGCGCCTTGTCGCCGAGCAGGCGAATCACGTTCGGCGACGGGCCGATGAACTTGATGTGGCACGCCTCGCAGACCTCGGCGAGATAGGCGCTTTCCGAGAGGAATCCGTAGCCGGGATGGATGGCGTCGGCGCCCGTGATCTCCGCGGCGCTGATGATCGCCGGCACGCTGAGGTAGCTCTCGGCGCTGCGCGGAGGGCCGATGCAGACGTCCTCGTCGGCGAACCGGACGTGCAGCGAGTTTTCGTCCGCTTCCGAGTAGACCGCCACCGTCTTGATGCCGAGTTCCTTGCAGGCGTAGATCACCCGCAGGGCTATCTCTCCGCGATTGGCGATAAGGATTTTCTTGAACATCAGGTATTGGGGGCCAACAGTTTCACGCGGTCTTGATGGCGAACAGGCGTTCGCCATACTGCACCGGCTTGCCGTTCTCCACGTAGGCGCTGACGACCTCGCCATCGTACTCGGACGTGATCTCGTTCATCAGCTTCATCGCCTCGATGATGCAGAGGACCTCGTCCTTCTTCACGCGCTGGCCGATCTCGACGAACGAGGCGGCGCCCGGTTCGGCGCACCGGTAGAAGGTGCCGACGATCGGCGACTTGACGACCGCCAGTTCCACCGATTCGACCTCGCCCGCCGGGACGACCTCGCCAGCCGCGGCCGGCGCGGCCGCGAGCGCCGGCAGCGGCGCGGCGTGCGCGCCCGGCATCGGCACCATGTGCATCGGCGCCGCCTGGAAAGTCGGGGCCGCGCCCGCCTTTCTCACCCGAAGCTTCAGCCCGTCCCGATCGAGCTCGAATTCCGCGAGGTCGTGCGCCCGCATCAGCTCGAGGATCCGTTCGATATCAGAAAAGTCCATTCATCTCCGAAAAGGTTGGAGGCCGCGTCAATACTTCGCACCCGTCGTGGGTCACCAGCACATCGTCCTCGATCCGCACACCGCCGATGCCGGGGACGTAGGCCCCCGGTTCGATCGTGAAGACCATGCCCGGCTCGACGATCGGGTCCCGGAGACGGAGGGACGCACGCGTGATCCGGGGCTCCTCGTGCACTTCGAGCCCGAGGCCGTGCCCCGTCCCGTGACCGAACGCGTCCGCCAGGCCATACCGCCCGAGCACCGACCGAGCCGCCGCGTCGATCACGCTGGTCGCGACACCCGGCCGAACCGCCGCAATGGCCGCTGACTGCGCCGCGGCGACGGCCGCATACAGTTGCCCGAGGGCCGCCGAGGCAGCCCCAAGCTGAACAGTACGCGTGAGATCCACGCAGTATCCGTCGTAGACCCCCCCGAAGTCTAGCACTGTGGGGTCGCCTGGCATGACGGCTCGGGTGGTCGGCCGGGCGTGCGGCAGGACGCTATTAGGGCCGGATGCGACCATGGTTTCGAAAGCCGGTCGGGAGAACCCCGCCGCCCGCATCGCGGCATCGATGTCCGCGGCGATAGACAGCTCGGTCCGGCCTTCGCGGACGAAGGTGTGGACCCGGGCGGCGATGGCTCCGAGACGCCGGCCGGCCTCTCGCAGGGTGGCGATCTCCATCTGGTCCTTGACAACGCGTGCCCGCTCGACCAGCCGTTCGGTCGGCACGAGCGCGGGCGGGGCGGCGGCGGACTCCAGCGGCAGCGGCGCGCGCGCCGCCAGACCGGCCGAGATGATGTTGAACCGGGCGACCGGCAGGTAGGCCGCCTCGATTCCGATCCGGAGACTCCCTTCCCGGCGCAGCAGGTCGATCACGGCCTCGTCATAGGAGCGCTCGAAGGTGGCGGCGGTAACCTGCCCCTCGAGGTTCGAGACGAGCGTGTCGACCGCGGTCACGTAGCGGAAATCCACGACCAGCACGCAGCTCCGCGGCAGGACGAGGGCGATGCCGGCCGAACCGGTGAACCCGGTGAGGTACTGAACGTTGGGGAGGTGGGTGACGACCAGCGAGTCGACGCCCGCGGCACTCGCCGCGGCGCGCACGCGCGCCAGCCGGACGGCCACGGTTGCCGGTAGGACTGTCACCCGTCAGGCGCGCAAGGAATGGATGGCGCC
>JBKJRJ010000200.1:0-2891 GCA_046594705.1 Vicinamibacterales bacterium | reverse complement strand
AGGGAGGTCTCCCCCTCGGAGATCTCTTTCATGCGCTGCGTGAGATAGGCAAACTGCGCGATGTGGTACTGGTTGGTCTTGAGGTACATCGCTTCCTTGTCCGCGGCGCGCCCGTTGTGCGTGAGGTCGAGATGCAGCGCCCCCTGCACGCCTTCCAGGAACTTGAAGTTCATCTGGGACAGGTCGTTGTTGAGCATCAGCGTGGCGACGCGCGTCCGGTCCATCTGGAACGACAGCACGATCAGATCGAGCATCAGCTTCATGTGATCCGGGACGTTCTGCGGCAGCTCGTTCGCCGGGCGCGGCATGTCGGGCCGCGCCAGCGTTGGCCGCCAGCCTTCGATGCGCTCTTCCTTCGACGCCCGCTCGATGCGCTTCTCGATGTCGCGAATGGATTCGAGGTACTCGCTCAGCTTCTCGTTGTCCCCGCGGCTGATCTTCGGCCGGAGACTCTGTGAGTCCCGCCGGACCTCGTCCAGAATGCTGCGATCGAGCAGACGGCCGCTGCCATCTCCCACCAGTCGATCGAACACCCGGGAGGGATACAACTCCTTGGTCGCGGGCTTGGTCGGAGAGACCCACGACACGCTCGAGCCGTAGACCATCGACAAACCGTCTTCGAGACGAAGCTCGTTGGGCTCGATGCCGAGCACGAGACTCGGAATCGCCGTGCGTCCCCCGATGCGGCCGGCAATGATCTGGTCCATCGACGTGCCGACGCGGATATCGCTGGGATCGAGACTGACCGGCGCACCTGACAACACGTTCATGCGCCCGAGGTGCGGACTGGTCGAGACGGCCGCCGTCTCGTTGTAGAGGCCTTGGAGAAACACCATGTCCTGCCGATGCGGCATCATCGGCAACAGACCCGGTCCGAGCTCCATGCTCGCGCCGTGCCCCTTGGCCCACCAGTGGATCGGCTCCACACCGTTCGAGAAGAAGACAATCCCCAGCCGCAAGGGCGGCGTGTTCGCCTTCACCGCGGCCGCGGTCTGGCCGAGCAGTGGCAAGGACTCCATCCAGGGCAGCGCCAGCGCGACCCCCATGCCTCGGAGGAAGTGACGGCGTGACGGGTGGCGAGGATCGTGACGGCTGCTCATCGGATGCCTGCTTTCGACGGTGACGGGTCCGGCTTCGGCTTCAGGAGCCGCGCGGGATTGGGCGGGGCCGCCGACGCGGGCGGAACGCCAGACGCGGGCGCCACGCCCGGTGCGAGCGCCACGCCCTCACCGCCCACGCGGTTGCGGAACTGGCGGCTGGTCACGATCGTCACCGCCAGGTCTGAAAACGATCGGCCGCCCCCGGCGGTCGCCATCGCCTCGACCAGCGGTCGATCGGAGCCCCTGACGGTTCGTCCGAGCGCGTAGCCGATCATCTTCTTTGACAGCGTCGTCATCACCTGCTTGTCCTGGCCCCGCAGGAACTGCAGGAGACCCGCGGTGCCGACGATGGTGGATTTGTCCGCGAATTCACCGGTGTCATCAACCGCCTGGCCGTCGGCATAGGTGCGGCGGGACCGGCCGACCGCGTCGAAGCCTTCGAGCGGAAAGCCCAGGGGGTCGATGCGCAGGTGGCAGTTGGCGCACGTCGGGTTGCGCTTGTGCTCAGCCAGCTTCTGCCGGACCGTCAACCCCTTGAACGTCCGATCATCGGCGGGCAGAGAGCCCGCATCGGCCGGCGGCGGTGGCGTCGGGGTTCCGAGAATGCGGCGCAGCACCCAGTCGCCGCGCTTGACCGGGCTCGTGCGCAGCGGCGCCGAGGTGGTCGTCAACACGGATCCCAGACGCAGCGCGCCGCCGCGGTTCATCGCGTTGGCGCCTTGCACCAGCTCCACCCGGTCGGACGACTGCACGTCCCGCTCGATGCCGTAGAACTTGGCCAGCGGCTTGTTCAGAAACGTATAGTCGGCGAACAGGAGATCCGTGAGGGGACGGTCGCGCCGGACCATGTATTCGAACGTCGAGATCGCCTCGTCGTACATCGCGGACTTTACCTCGTCGGTGAACTCGGGGAAGCGCCCCGTATCCACGCCGCGGAACTCGTCGAAGTGATAGAACCCGAGCCACTGCCCGAAAAACTCGGTCGCCAGGCGGCGCGCCTTTGGATCGGCGGTCATGCGCTTGACCTGTTTCGCCAGCATCGCCGGATCGTTCAGCTCCCCGGCGGCGGCGGCGCGCCGCAGTTCATGGTCGGGAATGGACGACCACAGGAAAAAGCTGATCCGGCTGGCCAGTTCCCAGCCATTGAGCGCCCGCTCGGAACCACCGGCCACCGTTTCGAGGCGATACAGGAAGGCCGGGGAGACCAGGACCCGGGCGAGCAACGCCCGGATGGCCGCGTCGTGATCGAGGTGGTTCAGGGTGCGCGCGCGCTGATAGAACGCCCGGAGGTTGGTCGTCTCGCCGGCCGTGAGGGGCCGGCGCCACGCGCGGCTGGCGAAGGCGAGCGCGTCCGCCACGTGGCCTGGCTGGGCGAGCGCCTGCGCCCTCATCACCTCGTCGTAGTGCGCCCGCAACGATCGGACGTGCGGCCTCGCGGCGGCGGGCAGCGCCGCGACCTGGACAGCGTCGAGGTCCTGGATGCGGCGGCTTTTCAGCGTCAGCGCGTAATGATCGGCCAGCATTCCGAGGTAGGCGTCGTGGTACGGCCACGATCCGAACAGATCGTTCCAGGCCCGGTTCAGCCGATCCCGGTCGGCGCCATCCACGATGTTGTCCGTGAAGAACCGGTCGCGGCGCTGGTACTTCACGTTCATCACGAACGCGTCGTGTTCGGGGCTGTTGTAGGTGTTGTCGAAGGGCGGCGGGACGGGATCCTTGTCCGCGGGATTGGCCTCGCCGTGCGAGTTCGGCGGCAGCAATGACACGTATTCCGCGATGTGGGCGCGGAAC
>JBKJRJ010000099.1:0-4060 GCA_046594705.1 Vicinamibacterales bacterium | reverse complement strand
GACGAGACACTCCGCGACGCCGACTGGCCGCGGGACGCGATCGACGCCTTCTACTACGTGCGCCGCGGCATGCCCGAGGCCGACATCCGCAAGGGCGCCGCCTTCCTCGCTCGCACCGAGCGGCTCGACCGGATCGTCGCGCTCGACGACTTCGACGTCGAGACCGCGGCGATGCTGCGCGAGTATCTGCACGTGCCGGGGATGGGCGAGACGACCGGACGCGCGTTCCGCGACAAGCTCGCGATGCGCGCGCGCGCGCGCGCCGCGTCGATCGCCTGTCCCGACTTCGTGCACCCGGTGAATCACGACGCCATCCACGAGTGGACGGCCCGCGTATCGCCACCCTGGGTGCTGAAGCCGCGATCGCAGGCGGCCGCCATCGGGATCAAGACGATCGGATCCGCCGGCGAGCTGTGGCGGATCCTCGACGAACTCGGCGACGCGCGCCCCGAATACGTGCTCGAGCAATTCGTCCAGGGTGACGTCTACCACGTCGACTCGCTGGTCTTCGGTCGCCGTGTGGTCTTCGCCACGGCCAGCCGCTACGGCACGCCACCGCTGGCGGTGGCGCACGAGGGCGGCATCTTCGTCACCCGCACCCTGCCCGACGACGATGCGACCGCACAGCGGCTCAAGGCGATGAACACGCGCGTGCTGGAATCCTTCGGCCTGCTGCGCGGCGTGTCGCACACCGAGTTCATCCGCGGCCACGACGGCGCGATCTACTTCCTGGAAACGTCGGCGCGGGTCGGCGGCGCCTACATCGTGGATGTCGTCGAGGCGGCGACCGGCCTCAATTTGTGGCGCGAGTGGGCCAGGGTCGAAATCGCCGGGGAACACGGCACCTACATGCCGCCGCCCTCGCAGGGCGCCTACGCCGGCATCGTCCTGTCGCTGGCGCGCCAGGAAGAACCCGATACGAGCGGCTACCAGGACCCGGAGATTGTCACGCGCATCCGGAAGCGGCATCACGCGGGCCTGATCGTCGCCTCGCCGGACCCGGCGCGCGTGCAGACGCTGGTGGAGTCCTACGCGGAGCGGTTTTACCGGGATTTCCACGCGTCAGCCCCGGCGCCCGAACGCGCGACCGACTGACCGTCACGGTCGCTACTTCTTCGGCAGGAACTCCACCGCGACGACGCGAGACGTGTTGCCGACGGTCTTCCACGTCAGGTAGACCGGATCGCCCGGCATCCTCCCGCCGCACGACATCGGGCCCCTGAACGAGGGCGTGTGCGCGATGTACTCCACGGCGTCGAGTCGAGGCGCCTGGTACTTGCCGATGCCGTCCTTCAGTTTCATGATGAACGTCACCGGCCGTCCGACCGGGCAATCGACGCGCTGCAGCAGCCCCTCGACGCGTGTCTCGTCCGGCTTGACCTCGCGGTACACCGCCCGGGTCGTCGGCCGCGCGCCGGGACCCACACGCAGAGGCTGCTGCGAAGGCGATTGGAAGCACAGCAGGATCAGGAGGAGCGTCACGGTCGATCTATACCATCAACACCAAGCTCTACCACATGGCGATTGTGTGCTGCTCGCCACACCCTTCAACCGGATCATCACGTAAGCCCGACGTCGAATTCGAACCGTGGCAGCATGCGACCGCGCGCGCCGGGCATCGGCGCGGCCACGTCGCCGGCATGCCGTGCGCCGAGACGCTCGTAGAATCCGCGCGCATACGGATCCGCCAGCAACTCGACGATCCCCGGCTGCTGCCGCCCCGCCTCGGCCAGCGCGCGCATCACCAGCGCCCGGCCGATGCCCCCGCCATGCGCGGCCGGCTCGACCCAGACGTGCTCGAGGCCCCACCGCGCGCCACGGTCTTCGAGCGCGCACATGCCGATGATGACGTCGTCACGCTCAGCCACCCAGACGTCGTGCGTTTCCAGGTAGCCGGGAATGATGGTGAGTTGCGGATCCCACTCGCGCATCCAGCTCGCCGGGTAGCCCCAGTGGGCCTTGGCCCGGTGCGCCAGATCCGTCAGCACGTCGGCGTCGTCTCCGGTGGCCGGCCGGATCACCACTCTAGACGTATCCGAACAGATCGAACGGGGTGAGCCGGAGGCCCGGCAGGACCGCGCTCGCGATCGCGTCCACGTCGACGAACAGCCCGCGATCGCGCACCTTGGCGTCCTCGAACGCGAGAACCGCCACCTGGCGGCGCGCCAGATCGATCAGCCAGCACTCCTTGACGCCGTAGCGCGCGAACCACTCGATCTTCTCGTGCAGGCGGCCGATCCGGGGGTGCGGGGACAGCACCTCGACCACCAGGTCCGGCGCGCCATGAATCCGGTCCGCCACAATCTCGAAACGATCCGCCGCGACGAACACGAGGTCTGGCTGAACGACCAGGTCGTTCGCGCGATCGAGGATCACGTCAATCGGCGCCGGCAGCACTTCCCCCAGGCCCTCCGCCCGGACGAACGCCGTCAGGGTGATCGTCAGATCGCGGACCACTCTCTGATGCCGCACGATCGGCGCGTCGGCCACGCGCATCACGCCGAACGCCAGCTCCCGCGGCAGCACGGTTTCAGGCGTCTGCAGGTATTCCTCGATACTCATCATGCCGGCCCTCCTGCGTTTCTTCGCTGTCTTGTACAACACGCTCACGGTCTCCGTCCCTTCTCCCCCTTGACGACGACGATGCCATCGTCGAGGCGGGGAAGCAAGTGGATAGGGGCCGGGTGTAGGGAGGACATGATCTGTCCGCTCCCGAGAGCAAATGACTTGTCAGCTGTGATGGCCGCGGTAAACCCAGGCTCCCAGCTAACCGTGTTACCTGAGCTTCCGGTCGATCACATCACTGGCCTGCAAGACTTTGGACGCCATCCAGAGAAACAAGCCGGCACATGCTGCGTATGGAATTCGCCGAAGCCAGAAGTTCGTCTCGATGAGGCGCTCGATCAGCGGAAGGGATAGGCCTTCCGCACTGAGCTGGAGTTGAATCGGAACCTGTATGGTGGCGGTGGATAGCCAGACAATCGCCTGCAGTGCAATCGCCACCCAGACAGCCCCAATCGGTATGGCTGCGGGTCGGAACCAGAGCAGCACAATGGAAAACACCGTGCCAAGCAACGCTGGCGCGACCAGGAACGTCAGAACTCTTGGCGAGATGAACTGGTGGAACGGAACGAACTCAGCTTTTCCGATCAGGTGCCAACTCGAATAGTTCACGAAGCTCTCAATGAAGGCCGCCCCATTGCCGTAGAACACCAGAGCGAATGCAGTCAAGAAAACCCAACGTGCATTCATCAACGGTGTCTCCAAGTGCGGTGTCGATGAGGTGCCGCGTGTGTGCTGCCTAACGCTCAGCATCAGCGGCGGCGCGCCTCAGTCTCGCGCCGGGATCTTCCCTCGGCCCCATCGCAAGGTTAGCCAGCCGTCGCTGGCCAGATGCGGAGCCGCGACTCATCGAGTACCCACAGGCGGCCGGCGACCGGCTCGCGGTGTAGCAACCCACCACAGGACGTCGCCGCTCGGCGCATCGCCGCGAGAGTCTGCGCGTGTAGCCGAAACACCACAATGCCGGCGGCGGCCTGAGGTGGGTGACGGCGAATGTCGGTGAAGTCGAGGTCGAGCGTGACCAGCACCCGACCCTCCGAGGTCGCGACTCCGAGCAACCGCTCGTCATCCGCCCCTCCTAGCTGCTCGTCGCGCGCGAGTGCGACGTCATGGCCAGCGACGCGCAATACCGTCGCGACCGAATCGGGTACGTTCTCGTCCAGCTTGACCGCGGCCACAATGTTTCAAGCCGTCAACGGAACGATCCGGTCTCTCGCAAGGTCGGCGGCGTAAGCGAGCGCGGCTCGCACGGCGTCGGCCGGGAGCGTTGGGAACTCTGCGTGCAACTCGTCCGGCGTGACGCCTGCTGCCAGGTTGTCCAAGACGACCGACACGGGAATACGGGTACCCTGGAAGCGTGGCGACCCGTGGAGCGTGTCGGGTGTCGAAACGATGAAATCCTGCCAGCGCACCATCTGAGCCTCTCCACGATTCTACGCCGAAGTCCGAATTGCTCGGCACGGCGCGACCTGACGCGACGACTTGCGACGTGCGGACG
>JBKJRJ010000086.1:0-3664 GCA_046594705.1 Vicinamibacterales bacterium | reverse complement strand
CGGGCCGTCCTCGCCGACTACGTGCAGCGGCTGCCGGCCGGCAGCAAGGTGCGGGTCGAGCGATCGAACGGCGACGCCGTGCGCGGCACGCTGATGAAGGCGACGGCGGACACGCTCGTCGTCCAGAAAAACACGCGCGTGCCGGAAGCACCGGTGCAGATCCCGATGGCGGAGGTGACCCGCGTCACCCTCGAGACCGGCTCGTCGTCGGTCGGCAAGCAGATCGCGATCGGCGTCGGGGCCGGTGTGGCGGCGACCTTCGGTGTGCTCCTGATCCTGGCCGCGCTCTGGTCGGACTAAGCAGGCTTTTCGGTCGGCCTCAGACCATCACTGCTGCTGGGCGCGGGCGTCGCAGCCAGTCGAGCAGCGGCGCGGTCATCGCGGTGGTGACGAGGGCCATCACCACCATCATCGTGAACAGGGCGGGGCTGATGAGCCCCAGGTCGAGGCCGACGTTGAGCACCACCAGTTCCATCAGCCCCCGTGTATTCATCAGGGTGCCGAGCTGGGCGGCGAACGACCAGGACATCCCCATCAGCCGCCCGGCCAGAGCGGCCCCGCCCAACTTCCCCACCGTCGCGGCCGCGATGATGACCAGGCAGATGCCCGCGTCATGCCACGACGACACCAACGCGATCTGCGTGCGCAGCCCGGTCAGCGCGAAGAACGCCGGCAGCAGCAGGACGATCACGACGCCGTTCAGCCAGCGCGTCAGCGTGGTCGCCCACGCGCTCTGGTGCGGAATCACGACGCCCGCCGCGAAGGCCAGAACGAGTTCGCCGGGAAGGCCGCCCCCCGGCATGGCGCGCCTGGATCCCACGACGAGGGCCAGCAGGCACCAGGCCATGACGTCATTGATCGCCGCGCATGCCATCGACGCCACGCCCAGGTCGGTCCGCGCGAGGCCGCGATCGGTCAGGATGCGCGCCAGCACCGGAAAGGCGGTGATCGACATGGCCACGCCCATGAAGAGCGCGAACATCGTCCGCGGGACGCCGGCCGGCGCCAGGCCCTCGTGGAGCCCCACGCCGAGGGCGCAGCCGATCACAAACGGCACCGCGATACTGGCCTGCGACGTGACGACCAGCGCGGCGGCGCGCTGCTTCAGCAACGCTGCGTCGAACTCCAGACCGACCAGGAACATATAGAGCACCACCCCGACCTGCGCCACCACCCCGAGCGCGGGGCGGATCTCAAGCGGAAACAGGTAGCTCTCGGCAGCGGGCGCGAGCCATCCCAGCAAGGAGGGCCCGAGCAGAATGCCCGAAAGGACCTCGCCGATTACCGGCGGCTGTCCTGCCGCGCCGACGAGACGGCCGAACAGGCGCCCCGCGCCCGCGACCACGGCGAGCGCCAGCACGACATGAAACAGCAGGCTGCCGCTCATCGGCCGCGGGCGCGGGCCAGACGGGTTTCACGCTCGCGCTCGTTCTCGCGCACGCCGAGGTTGAGGAGCAGGATGCGACCGCCGAAAATGAGCAGGTTGATGCCGATGAACCCCTCCAGGATCATCGGGTCGTCAGCGTGTCGCCAGTACGCATACGCAATGAGCAGCACGCCCGCCGCCAGCATGACCCAGGCCAGGAGGCGGCGGCGGCGCTGCACGCGCGGGTCGCTCTCGAGCGAGCGCGCGCGCGAGGGGTGCACCACGGTGAGCAACGGCGGCGTGACCCGCCCGCCCGCGTCGAACACGTCGAACCGCACGGCCGGCGCCGCCGCGACCGCCGCCGCGCAGAACGCCTCGGCCTCGCCAAGGGAGTCGACGATGACGCACGTCGCATCCGCGGCCGACGCGAACGGCCGGCCCGCGCTGTCGCAGGGGACATCGCTCGCGCCGTCCTTCGAGAAAACCACGAACTGCCCGGGACGGATGATCTCGGTCCAGCTCGCCGGGCGCCGGTTGGCGTCGTGAATCCGGAGCACCTGCACGGTCCATATTATGAGGGTGGCGAACGGACGGCCGCGACCCGCCGTCCGGCGGGCCCGGCAGGCCCGCTCTCCATACACCCGTGCTAGTCGGCCCTGAGCGTGAAGGTGATCTCGATCTGGACCCGGACGGCGACGGCCTTGCCATCCTTGGTGCCGGGCTTGAATCTCCACTGCTTCGTGGCCTTGACCGCCTCCTGGTCGAGGTCCGTGTCGAGCGACTTGGTGACGGTGACGTCGCCGACAGTCCCGTCGCGCAGGATCACCGCCTCGACCTCGACCATCCCTTCGACCTTCCGGTCCATGGCCGCCTTGGTGTAATTCGGCTTGACCTCTTTGATCAGCCGGGGCGAGGTGACGCCGTTTCCGATCGTGTGGATTTCGCCGGTTTGCGCCAGCCCGGAACCCGCCATGGCCACCGAGAGCAACGCGACGGCAAGCATGTGTTGCACGCAACCTCCTGTTCAACCCTTCTGACGTATCCGGCGCACGGATGGCCGGTGGGCCGTCACGCTCAGCGCGACGTGCCGCCGGCGACCCGCAACAGCGCGATGGTGCCCGGGTAATCGCCGGTCAGACGATGCCACCCGTGCTCCGAGCCGTAGAGCGCCCAGTCGAGCGGGGTGCCGTCGAAGTCGTTGCCCGCGAGATTGACCGGCGCTCCGTGCGCGACCAGCACGCCCGCCATGTCCGCATTGCCGTGGAAGGCCGCCCAGTGAAGCGCGGTGGCGCGATGCTGCCCGCGCGCCTCGGCCGGCCAGCCGGCCCCCAGCATGCGGCGGACCGTCTCGGTGCGGTTGTCCTGCGCGGCATCGGCCACCTTGCGCTGCTCCGCGCCCGTGAGCGTCGACGCCAGACCAGGCGCCGCCGCGAGCAGCTCCGCGATCGCCTGGTCGTCTCCGTCTTCACAGGCGAGGGCCAGCTTCATCGGCTCGGGAGTCCGCGCCATCAACAGGCGCCACACCTCCTCCTGGCCGAACTCGCGGGCGAGCGACTGGGCGGACCTGTTCGCGCCGAGCGTCCAGATGTAGATCGACCCGCCGGCGCGCGGGTCGCGCATCGGGAAGCACGCCGGATTGACGGCCGTCCGGATCGCATCCGGAGCGGCGTCGAGCAGCTGGCTGACGATGTCCACCTCCCCGAGCGCCGACGCCATCAGGATGTCGGTCGAGCAGCCCCGCCGCACCAGGGCCCGGGCAATCGTCGGGCGATCGCGCACCATCCACTGCGCCGCCGTGGATTCGTGATCGACATCGCGCGCGTCCATGTCGGCGCCGCGATCGAGAAGATAGGCCGCCATCTCCACGGTCTGCGCCAGATGCAGCGGCCGCTGGCCGTCGCCGCCCCGTGCGTCGATGCCGGCGGGATTCTCAGCCAGCATCCGCCGGACCTCGTCCATCATGCCGAGGCGCACCGCGTGATGGATCTCGAGCACGGCGCCGCGGCCAAGCAGGTACGACGGCAGCCAGGGGATGCGCCAGGCCTCGTCGAGGACATGAAACGGACCGGCCCACCAGTGGCTCTTCTGGTTGATGTCGGCGCCGCTCCGCAGCAGCACGTCCATGACCTCCCGGTTTGCGCGCTCGACGGCCGCGAGCAGTGCGGTCTGGCCGAACGACCCGCCGGGCAACGACTCGTCGATCCGCCGCTTCAGATCAGGGTCCGCCTCGAGCAGGCGAGACACCGCCGCAGCGTCGTCCGTGCGGATGGCGTCGGCGAGTGATGCAGGTGACGGCAT
>JBKJRJ010000031.1:0-4452 GCA_046594705.1 Vicinamibacterales bacterium | reverse complement strand
CGAGAGGTCGTGGACGAGACCGGCGGCGATGCGCCCGAACATCACCTGGCGCTCCTGCTTGCGGATGTCCTCCTGCAGCTCGACCAGGCGATCCGCCATCGAGTTGAACGCGTCGCCCAGCTCCCGGATTTCATCCTTGCCGCTGACCGCGACGCGTGTCTCGAGCTTGCCCTCCGCGATCGAGCGCGTCACCCGGGTGAGGGCGACGATGCGCTGGATGAACGACCGGCCGCCGAAGTAACCGAACACGACCGTGAAGAGGAGGGCGATGAAAATGGCGGAGACCAGCTGGTTCTCGAAGCCCCGCGCCTGCGCCAGCGCCTCGCGCCGGGGCTGTTCGACGACGACGGTCCATAGTGGCAGGGACTGCTCGGGATCGGTAATCGTGGCCGCGCTGGCCATCATCGTCTGGCCGTTGTCGTCTATGTAGTCCTTGTGAAGGCGCTTGCCACCGCGAAACTCCTGCGCAAAGGTGATCTCCTCGCGCGACCGGGTCTGGTCGAGGTCCGCGATGTGGCTTTTCTCGTCCGGATTCCCGTGCGCGATCAGCCGATCCTCGTCGCTGACGATCAGGGCGTAGCCTTTGGCGCCGACGCGGATGCGCGCGACCATGCGCCACAGCTCTTCGAGGGCGATCTCTCCGACGATCCAGCCGGCGTCCTGATCGGACCGCTGCAGGTGCACCGCGATGGTCGTGGTCGGGAGCGAGTCGTCGTCCAGTCTCAGCGGCGCGATGTAGGGCCTGTTCTGCCGTCGCCGCGCGGGTTCCGGAACTGACAACCGGGTCGTGCCGATCGCGCTCGTCACCAGCGGTTGGCCGGCGCGGTCGAACATCGTGATTTCGCGGAATTCCGGAAAGGCGAGGACCGCGTCCGCCAGGATGCGTTCCTGCTGCCATTGCACCAGGTCGGCCGCGCCGAAATTGGTCCCCACCGACTGCAGCACCCGGATGTTGTGCAGCATGTACATGGCGATTTGTTCGGAGGCCTGCTTGGCGACCTTGCCGTTGCCGTCGCGCACCGAGGTCTCGGTGCCGCTGCGCAGCGAGGTGATCGAGACGAAGCCGAAGATCATCAGCGGCAGGACCGCGGCGCTGGCAATCAACAGGACGAACCGCGAGGTAATCCGTCTCATCGCGCCGCCTGCTGGGCTCCCACCGGACGCCACCGCCACAGGTTGCCGAAGATCTCCCGGTCCGCTTCGAACGCCACGTCGAACTTGGTCGACACCGCCCGCGACGTCATGTGCCAGTTGAGGAATACCCCCGGTGGATCCTCGTGAAGAATCTTGAGGAGTTCCGCAACCCCCTGACGGATTTCATCGTCCGTTGCCGCCGCCTTGATGCGGTCGAGCACGGTATCGGCCGAACGGTAGCCGCCATCGAATTGTCCTTGTCCTGGCTCGTGCGAGTGCCAGAACTCGTAGACCCATCGCAGCGACCGCCCCCCAAATTCCATCAGGAACGCGTCGAAGTCCCCTTTTCCTACCCGCTCGCCAAACTGGTCGAGCGGCAATGACACCAGCCGCATATCCACGCCGACGTCCGCCAGCTGTTTCTGAATCAGCACAGCCAACCGCTCGAATCTCGGATCGTTCCAGACCAGACACGTGAACGCGAACCGGCTGGGCATTCTCCCGGAGGTGGAGGGTTGTATTCGTAGCCGAGCCAGTTCGAGTTGCAGCCGCGCGGCAGGCGGGTTGAACTCGAACGGTATCGAAGAAGGGGAGTACGCCCAGTTCTCGGGCAGCAGGGGCCCGTCGGCGGGCCGGCCCCTTCCGTTCATGGCATCACGGATCAATGCTGTCCGGTCGACTGCCTCGTTCAGCGCGCGGCGAACCTCGGTTCTCTTGAGAACCGGATGGCGCACGTTGAAGACCAGGACGTTGTAGTAGGGCCGCCCGAACGAGTAGGTCTTGACCTTGCTCTCGGCCTGCACGAAATCCGCGGCGTCGCGACCGACCTCGTAGAGCATGTCCGTTTCATCACGCATCAGCGCCGCCCAGGCGTTGCGCAGGGTCGGGTAGTTGGTGATGGTGATGTTGGAGATTGTGGGATGACCTTTGTAGTACTGGTCGAACGCCTGCAGCGTGGCCTGCTGCCCATCCGACTGCGTGATCTTGAAGGGCCCCGTCCCAATCTGCGGCTTGCCCGGTAGATTGACGCCGGTATACGAAAGGTCCGGGAGAAAAAAGGAATTCGGCTCCGACAGCCTGACGTCGATGCCGTCAGCTCCGCTTGCCACGACGGACCGGACGCTCGAGAAACTCGACGGCGCCTGTCGAGCCGCCATGCTCTGCTTGAATACCGGGACCGCCAGTTCCGGCGTCAGCCTCGTCCCGTCGTGGAAAAAGACGTCCTTCCGCAGCGTCAAGTGAAGCGTGGTGCGAGGCTCGTCCCAGCTCCAGGCCGCGGCGACTTTGTCGCTCGTTCGGCCGTCGGGCAGGCTGGTCAACCATGATTCCCCGCTGATGGCAGCAACCACGCCGCTGAGCCCGGTGCCGGGCGTGCCTTTTGCCGGCGCCCCCAGTCCAATCCGCAACGTGACTGGTGCAGGCGCCGGTTCGCCAGTCCGATCACAGCCCGGCGCGCACACGACGGCTGTGAGGACGACAATTAACGCGCGAAAGCAGCGATACCGTCTCAGCACAAGGGTAGCGTGTCGATTATCGGCCCTGGGCGTTCATAACGCCAGCGCCGCCGGCGCCCCTCAGTTCTTGCCAGCGGGCGCGCCGTAGTCGTCGATGACCCAGGGGCATGCCGCCATCGTCTTGACCTTGCCGTTGCTCTTCTTGATGACCGTGATCTTCATGGGTGGCTCTCTTGCTAAAAATGTCGGTTACAGGCTGAACGCGACTAGTTCTTCCCAGCAGGCGCGCCGTAGTCGTCGATGACCCAGGGGCAGGCCGCCATCGTCTTGACCTTGCCGTTGCTCTTCTTGATGACCGTGATCTTCATGTGTGGCTCTCTTGCGAAAAAATGTCAGTTACAGGCTGAACGCGACTAGTTCTTGCCAGCAGGCGCGCCGTAGTCGTCGATGACCCAGGGGCAGGCCGCCATCGTCTTGACCTTGCCGTTGCTCTTCTTGATGACCGTGATTTTCATGATTCGCTCCTAGTGGTTGAAAAAATGGTTACCGGACGTTGTCGATGACGACGTCCACCAGCCAGGGGCGGAGCGTGCCGTTCTTCTTCGGGTTATTGGTCTTCTTGTTCTTCATCTGTTCTCCTGTTTACGTCGTTGAGGTTTCCGACTTCAGTCTCTGTCTAGGCGGCCGCGCTGTCGCGCGCGGCCTCGTGCGCGAGGCTGATCAGGCCAGCCTCGAAACTCGTCTTGTGGCAATTGGGTGCGTGCATGTCGCCCAGCTCGTTGGCCGACGCCACCGTGCAGCCGCCGGCGCAGACCGGGATGAACGCGCAGTCGTTGCACATCTCCCAGGACGCGAGCTTCTCGAAGTTGGCCAGTGCCGTGGTACGGTATTCGTCCTGCCGTCCGTCGATGTGGCCGGTCGACTGCAGCGCCTCGCCGGCGAACCCGGGGCAGGCGAAGAGCGAGCCGTCGGGGCCGATGGTGTGCGCGTGCCCCTTGTGGATTTCGCACGGGCCCATGTGGACGCCGTCGGCGGTGGCGAAGCCGCGCTTCTTGGTTTCCTCGCGGAGGAACGACATCTTCTCGTCGACAAAGTTGCAGGAGTCGCAGACGCGGGCGACGCCGGTGCCGGCGGAGGTCATGCAGGCGCCGTTGAGAGGCTTGCCCTCCACGCCGACGACCGTCAGCGGAATCATCCCCTTCGAGACGGCCGAATTCTTCTCGCGGATGACCGGCTTGAAGGTGACCTTGGCCAGCCGCGGCGCGAAGTCCTGTGCGGCCAGGAAGTCGAGCAGCGCGGGATACGAATCAGCCGTGTCCATCTCGAAGTTGCCGCCGACCGCGAGCCCGGTCAGGTCCGCCACCGCGCTCATGTTCGCGACGATCTTGTCGAAGGTGCCCTGGCCGCCGCGCAGCGGCCGCGACTTGTTGTGCGCGTCGCGGTCGCCGTCGAGCGTAATCTTGATGCCGCTCAGGCCGAACGGGTTGAGCCGCTCCACCATCTCGCGGGTCAGCAGCAGCCCGTTGGTGATGATGGTGATGACGAGCTTGACGCCGCGCGCGGTGGACGCGGCGTGCAGCCGCTCCGCGAGGTAGTACAAGACCGGCATGTTGAGCAACGGTTCGCCGCCGAAGAACGTGAGCACGAGCCGTTCCGGCGCCAGCGTGTCGAGGCGGGACTCCACCCAGCTCCCGAGCCGCTCGGCCATCGCCATCGACATCTTCGCCGCGCTCTTGTTGTAGTCGCCGTGGTCGCCCTGGATGCAGTAGTCGCACGCGAAGTTGCACTGCAGCGTCGTCAGCACCGTGATCTTCAGCGTCTCGGTCCCCTCGCGCACCTCGCGGAAGAAGCTCTTGAGATCGTC
>JBKJRJ010000569.1:0-6549 GCA_046594705.1 Vicinamibacterales bacterium | reverse complement strand
CAGCCGCAGCACCGCTGATGCGAGCGCCGCCGCGTCGCGCGGAGGAACGACAAGTCCGGTGTCGCCGTCGCGGACGACCGTGGCGGCGGACCCGAGCGGCGTCGCGATCACCGGCAGCCGCTGGCTCATCGCCTCGATGACGACCATCCCGAAACCCTCGTAGGTGGATGTGAACATCAGCGCGTCGTGCCGGCGATACTCTTCCATGACGCGTGCTTCCGCGACACGATCGATCACGGTGACGAACGGCCGCACCGCGGGGTCGAAGTCGTGCAGCACCCAGTCCTTCGGCACGCCGGGTCCCAGGACCGTGAGCCGCAGCTGCTGCCCCGTCGCGTGCAGGCGATTCATCGCCGCGCAGAGATAGGTGATGCCCTTCATGTGATCCCATGTGCCGCAGAACAACAGGCCGGCGCCTCGTGTCGCGTCCGTCGCCGGTGCCTCGGCGAACAAGCGGGCGGAGATTCCGTGAGGGACGACCGTCACGCGTTCCGGCGGCTGCCAGCCGCGCTCGACCGCAAACCTCCGGTCCACGTCGTTGAGCAGGAGGAGCGCATCGGCGAGACGCGCGGCGACCGCCACCTGGGTCAGCCGGCTGAGGGGGTACCAGATCCGGCGCCACGTCGATTTGTGACGCAGCCCGTGGTCGTGGTCGTCGAGCATGCGGGCGTAATTGAGGTGCTCGAGTCCGTTCGAGCGGCAGACGAACGCGGCGCGATCACGATCCGGGATCAGTGCGAACAATCCAAGGAACAGTCCCTCGGCGCTCGCGACATCCACGACGTCGTAGCGCCGACGATCCATCTGCCGGACGATCGCCTTGCCCGCCATCCACGGCGACACCAGCTGGCGAAGCTGGCGCGCGCCAGGCCAGCGGCCGATGTCGGCGCCCCAGAGAATGTCGCAGGTGTGCCCCAGCGCCGCGAATTCCTCCCGCAGCTTGTAGAACACTTTCGGCGACCCGAGCGTGGGATCGTCCGGATAGTCGCCGACGAGCAGGATCGACAGGGACGGTCCGGTCACCGGCGCATCCGGGCAATGGTGTGGTCGAGCGTAAACTCGGCATCGTAGAGAGCGCGGCCGCGCGCGCCAAGCAACGCGCGTTCTCGTGGATCGGCCGAGAGACGCGCCGCGGCGGCGACGAACGCCGCCACGTCGCCGGCCGGTGCCAGCGCCACCGCGGAGGAGCGTGCCCACACGGGTTCGGTCAGGGCCCCCCTGCTGGTCAGGACCGGGACTCCGTTCGTCAGGCCAGACATCACGGAGGTGCGACGCGTAGTAACGCCATCGGGATAGGGCTGAACCAGCAGATCGCATGCGCGAAGCGCCGCGGCCGCCTGGAGGCCGGACAGACGTCCCGTGGCATCGACACGATCGCGCACATCGGACGGCAGGGCGCCGGCAAATGCCTCCCCGCCGCCGCCGACCAGCAGTACTCGCGAGGCAGGGAGCCCGCGCAGCAGAGCGGGCAACAGATCGCGCAGCTCGCCGCCGACATGCTGGCCATAGCTACCGAAGTGCCCGATGACGAACTCGGCCCGGCGCCTCGAGCGCGCCGCGACGACCTCTTCCCAGGGGACATCGCCGGGAATCGTTGACGGAATCGGCAGCACCTCCACGCGCGATGGCCAACCGTAGGGCGCCAGCAGGCGCGTCCACGTCTCGGTGGAATAGTAGACACGTGTGCTCGCGCGCAGGAGCATCGAGGCCATGACACGCTGCCCGACGGCAAAGACATTGCGCCACGGCCGCGAGGCGCCAAAGTAGAAGAACGGCTCGTGAAACATGACGCGCACGTCGGCTCCGCCACGCCGGAGGCGTGAGAGCCAGTGGCAGAACGCCAGGTTCAGTCCGCGCACGCCGAACGCGGCGGGCACGTACTGCGCGACGACGATCCCGGGCATGGCCGACAGCGCAGTCGTGAAGAGACGGCGGCTGTCCCGTCCAAAACGGTCCGGCAAATGATGGACGGTCAGTCCTGGGCCGTTCCCGGTCGGGACATTGGGGACCGCAGGGTGCCAGACATGTACCTCGTCGCCGGCGCCGGCAAGGCCTGCCGCCAGGAGCGCCGTGTAGTCACCCACGCCACCGCAGAGCGGCGGATACTCCGGCGTCAGGAGGTGCCAGGTTTTCACGGTGCCGCAGCGACGGGGGAGGCTGCCCGTTCCAGGACCGGGATCAGCCGCCCCATGTGGTTCGCCACGCTGAGACGCTCGGACGCGGCCCGGGCACCCGCCGCGAGCTGCCGCCTGAGGTCTGGATCCGCGAGGATGTCGGCGATCGCGTCGCCGAAGCCGGCCGCGCCGCGCGCGGGGTCGATCAGGCGGCCGTTTTCGCGATCGATGAGCCAGTCGGAGATGCCGCCGGTATCGAACGCGACCGCCGGTGTGCCGAACACACCACCCTCGAGACCGACCAGCCCGAACGGCTCGGGCCAGCGGCTTGGCACCGCGATGATCGCCGCCTGGCGCAGCAGCCGATCCCGTTCCTGCGGCGCCACCCAACCGGAAAACCGCGCGTCCACGCCGTCCGAAGCGGCCTGCTCGGCCAGGCGATCGCGCTCCGGGCCTTCGCCAGCGAACACCACTCTCAGCGTTCGACCAAGGCGGACCGCTGCGTGGCGGGCGGCCTCGAGCAGCAGGTCCGGCCCCTTGAGCGAGGTCATGCGGCCCACGAACAGGACGTCGATGGACCGGCGGTCGCCTTCCGCCGGCGCGACCGCGTCGTGCGGCGGCGCGAACAGAGGGATGGCGTGGACGCTCGCCGGTGCGATGCCGGCCCGCTGGTATTCATCGCGCATGAAACGGCTGGCCACCACGACCGCGCGGTAACGTCCGAACAAGGACCGCTGCTCCAGTCCCCAGCGATATTGCTGCGCCATCACGAAAGGATTGGCACGGCCGCAGTGCCGCGGCAAGTAATACGCCAGGCATCCCGGACCGAACGTTCTGGTACAGGCCACCACGCCGGGAAACGTGAACGCCTTCTGGCTGCTGACGCAGGTGCCGAAGTGCCCGTGCATCATTTTGACGAGCGGCCACTCCGCTGCCAGCCGCGCCTCAACCGATAGCGCGCGCATGTTGTGCGAGAAGCAGACATCTGGAGAGAAGTCGCGGACACGCGCGATGGCGCCGTCGATCCCCTCGTCGCACACGCCGGCGCGCCAGGTTCCTTCCGGCGCGATACGCTGCGGTCCGGCTTCCGTCACGGGATTGTCGTGAAGGACGCCCACCTGGTGTCCCGCCAACTGCAGCGCAGGGACAATGGTGGCGAGATAGGTTTCGACGCCGCCGCCGCCCCAGAGCGCCTCGTTGACAATGAGGATACGCATCAGGCCGGCCGCACCCGGACGCAGACACCCTCGACGCCCCAGGGATCGCCCACGCCGGGCAGCGGCGCCACGACCAGCGACTGTTGCTTGAGCTCGTCCTCGATCGCGGCGCGGGTCACGCCGAGCGACGGCCACAGCGCCGGATGCAGCTCAACAAACAGCGCCAGCGCCGCACCGCGCCCGGCAATCGTGCGTCGCGCCCCACGGAGCGCCGACAGCTCGGCCCCCTCGATATCGATCTTGATGATGTCGGGCGCGATCCCGTTGGCGGCGCAGAAGTCGTCGATGCTCACGGACGGGACGGTGGTGGTGTCAGCGGTGGCGGCGGGCACCAGCCGGTTGTCGCCGTGTGTTCCCGCGTCGAGGAACGCAGCGGATCCGGACGTCTCGCTGACCGCTTCCGGGCGCACCGTCACCCGCTCCGACAGGCCATTGATCGACAGGTGGCGCTCGAGGCCGGCGCGGCTCGCAGCCGCCGGCTCGAAAGCATAGACCCGGCCGGAGGCGCCGACCCATCCCGCGAACAGCAGTGTGTAGGCGCCGACATTGGCGCCGATGTCGAGCACCGTGGCGCCGGGGCGCGTGTCGCCCTTGAGTGCGTGGTACTCCTCGGCATTCCACGACAGATGCCGATAGTCCGGATCGACGCGAAGCGTTTCACCGCCCGGAAGGCGGCACGTCAAGTGATCGCCTGGCAGGGCCGACAACATCGCGCCGAAGGCACGTTTGAGCGGCAGCCGCAGCCACGCCGGAGCGCGGGCGGCCGAACCGGAAGCCACCCGCTCGAACCAGCTCGGCTCGCGATACTGCCGTCCAATGCCTGTCTGCATGATTCAGGACCGGCGCCGGGTGGCCGCGCGCGACGCGGCGCGCGCGATGGCGCCGGCCGTCGCGAGCCAGCCGCTGCCGGTCGCGCGACGTCGCCAGCTCCGCCGCGGCCTCGGATGCTGCGCCGCGATGGTGGCACCCCAGCGCTCGTGAAACAGCCGGCCGTTGCGCAGCACCCGATCGAGGTAAGCCTGCGAAGGAGAACCGATCGTCGTGCTGCCGAGATGGTGGTAGCCGCCCAGACGTTCATAGCCGCACGTGCCGACCTTCCAGCCGGCCTCGCGAATCCGGCAGGCCAGGTCCGCTTCATCCCATTCGGTCGGGCGGAACGCCTCATCGAGCGGACCGACGCGATCCAGGCAGACGCGCCGCACAACCCAGGGCCGGATCACGATGTCCACTTCCTGCACGCGAAACCAGTTTCCCGGCGCCGGGCCAATCGTGCTTTGCAGCCGCCGCCAGTCCACCAGATCCGCCCAGGTCTCGATCGGCTCGGCCACCGGTGTGCACGTGAGACCGCGGCTGAGGCTGAGTAAGCCGAGATCCGCGTAGCGCTCGAACGCCGCGCATAACTCAGGCACCAGCCAGGACGCGCGCAGGAACATGTCGTCCTGCCACGCGACGACGAGGTGGCCGCGGGCGATCGCCATGCCGGCATTCGTGCACCGCAGCTCATGCGCGTCTTCCTGGTGAATCCACCGGAGGTGGCGGAGACCCCACGGCGTCGCGGCGCGCTCGGCCAGGAAGGCCGCCGTGCCATCGCGGCAGCCGTCCTCGACGACCACCAGCTCGATGCCGTCGCCACCGAACTGCTGCCAAGCGTCGAGGCATTGCCGCAGGACCTGCTGGTTGTTGAAGGTCGGAATCACGACGCTCAGCGCCGGACGGAGGTCAGTCGCGCCGGCCATAGGCCTGCAGGTTGAAGGCAAGCGGCGATGCCGCGCCGCCGGGAACCACACGCGCGACCCGAAACGCCGCGAGCCGCGCCAGCCGGTCCAGCTGTCGCCGTGCGGACCCGCCGAACACCTCTGGTGCGGCGGCGAGGACGGTGACATCGTGAAAACCGGCCCCCGCCAGTGCGCGCGCCAGCGAGCCGGCGGAAAAGTGATTCACGTGCACCAGGTTATCGGCCAGCGTGGCGCGATACGACGGCCGGAGGCGCGCCCGCAGCGTCTCCTTCAGCCGTTGCGACGGCCCGTTGGGAACCTTGATCGACAGCCACCCGCGCGGTGCCAGGAAGTCTCGGACGCGGGCCAGCACATCGAGTGGCTGCGGTACATGCTCGAGCACGTCGGTCAGCGTCACGGCGTCATAGCGCCGCGCCGGCGTGAAGCTGTGGATATTGCCTTGATGGACGGTGGCGCCGGAGACCTTGGCGGCGTAGGCGGCGGTTTTCGGGTTCAGCTCGAGGCCCTCCGCGTCCCACCCTGCGGCCCGCGCGAGCCGGAGAAAACGCCCGGCGTGCGCGCCGACGTCGAGCAGGGCGCGCCCGGCGCCGCAGCGCTGATCGAGGCCCCGCAGGATGTCGGTGAAGATCAGATCCTTGTACGCCCCGTCGTGTTCCCCGGCGATCCAGTCGTCGGCCCAGCGCTGGTCATACATCCGATCGAAAAAGCGCGGCAGCGCCGGCAGCGTCGCGGGCTGCGCGAATCCGCATCCACCGCAACGCTGGAGGATGACGGTCGAACCGGTATAGGCGGCAAGCTCCGGATCCTGCTGGGCGTAGACCGACAGCTCGAAGATGGCCTCGTGGACGGGCGTAAAGGCGCGCGCGCCGCACACCCAGCAGGCGGCCACGGCGTCGAATGCGGCCGTCAGTTGGCACGCTCCACGATCGCCGCGATCTCCGCCGCCATGTGATCCCAGGTGCGAGCCCGAAGCGTGCTGCCGGCTGCGCGCGCGCGTGCGCCCCAACCCGCCACGTCGTCCCGCCACAGGTACAGTTTCGCCATGAGGTCGTCGGCACTGAGCGGCTCCGGCAGCGTCAACCCCCTGAGGTCGTCGGGAAGCCGCTCCGCCACTCCGGCGCTGGCTGAAACGATGGCCGGCAGGCCTCGGCACAGCGCCTCGTGCACCCCCAGTCCGTACGCTTCATACCGTGAGGGATGCACGATGACATCGCCGGCCGCCAGGATCCGAGGCACGTCCAGGCGAAAGTGGAGAAATAACATGCGGGCCGCCAGGCCGGCTGCCGACGCGCGGGCCTGCCATGCCGCGGCCTCCGCTCCCACCCCGACAATCGCGAGGTTGGCGTCCCAGGCAGGATCCGCGCAGAGGCGCTGCCACGCGTCGAACAGGACGTCGAAGCCCTTCCGGCGATCGCCGAGCGCCCCGATGAACACCGCGAGCGGGGCGGCGCTGTTCAGACCGAGCGAACGCTGCGCGTCACG
>JBKJRJ010000469.1:0-2739 GCA_046594705.1 Vicinamibacterales bacterium | reverse complement strand
TGCAGCACTCGCGCGGCGACGGACGTCGCACTCCTGACGGCGTCGGCGGGCGGCATGCCGTAGCCGACCATCAGCTCGAGCTCGCGCGCGTTGTCGCCGTGGGTGAAGACGCCGACGTCGCTGCCGCTCAGGATGGTGACCCCGGCGTCGAGCGCGGCCTGGAAGCTGGCGCGCTTGCGCGTGATGCCGGCCGGCTCGGGCCCGTCCCCCTTTTTCCATCCCGCATACTGTGACGTCGCGTCGCCGGCCGCCAGCGTCGGGCAGAGCGCCACGTTGTGTGCCTTCATCAGCGCGAAGATCTCGGGCGTGCCGCCGTCGCCGTGCTCGATGGTGGCCACGCCCCCCATGATCGAGCGGCGCATGCCCTCCACCGTGCTCGCGTGCGCCACGACCGGGCGGCCGCTGCTGCGCGCGGTCTCGACGATCGCGCGAATCTCATCGACGGAGAACGTCGGCGCCGCTTCACCGCGGGCGCCCCAGCGATAGTCCGCGTAGATCTTGATCCAGTCAGCGCCATGGCCGATCTGGTCGCGGACCACGCGGATGAGCGAGTCGCCGTCCGCTTCCTCGGCCCCTTGCGGCACCTTCCAGTCGAGCGCGAACCCCTTCGGCCCATAACTCCCGGTGGCCACGATCGCGCGGGTGGTCACGAGCATGCGCGGGCCCGGGATGATCCCCTGGTCTACCGCCTGCTTCAGCTCGGCGTCGGCATAGGCGGCGCCTTCGGTTCCGAGGTCGCGAATCGTGGTGAAGCCGGCCATCAGCGTGGCGCGCAAGTGATTGGTGGCGCGCGCGACCCGCAGGCCGAGGCTCTCGTGCAGCACCTGGTCGTTCCAACTGGTTTCGTTGTAGGGATGCAGCAGGACGTGGGAGTGCCCTTCCACCATGCCTGGCATCAGGGTCGTACCGGGCAGATCCACAACCGTGGTCGAGGCGGCCGCGAGATCGCGCGCCGGCCCCACGGCGTCGATCCGATCGCCTCGTACGCGCACCGCCCATCCGTCGTGGATGGCTGCGCCGTCAAACACCCGGGCTGGCCGGATCACGGTGACGGGACTCGGATCGAAGGGCTGCGGACGAGCCGCCTGCGCGCTTAACGCCAGGGGCACCGCGAGAGGCACGGCCAGATACCACGGGACGGTCAGACGGCTCATGACGCTCCTTTTCAGTACTTCAGAATGGTGTGCACGACGTAGCGCGACGCCAGCCGCGACGGATCGCCCAGGGGGCGGAGCAGCACGATCTCCGCGGACTGCCCGGTCGTGATGATCCGGGCCGCGGGCCGTTTCGACCAGTCCGGTAGATCGACTTCCTGGCCTTCTTGCAACGTCGGGTCCCAGAGCGGCGCGGCCATCAGGCCGGCGCCGTCGATCGTGCGGAGCGCGCCATAGGTCCGCAGATCTCCGAGATCGGCAATGCTCGCCTGCATCTGGATCTGGCGCCGCCCCTCGACCATGTGCACTCGCCGGCTGGCCGAAATCCCGATGTCGGCCGTGAACGCGGGGACCCCGGTCCCCGACAGGATGGTGGCCTGCTTCACCAGGATGAACAGACCCCTGGTCTCATTGATCGGCAGCGTCTCGTATCGCTTCGGGTCGGCCTTGTCAACGTTTCCGGTCGCCAGCGCGTCGAGCGCCGACACCATCGCGATGAAGTTCAGCCGCACCAGGGCGGGGTCCGGCTCCGCCGCCGGAAACGGACCGGTCTCGATGAGGACGACGGGGGTGCCCCACAGTGTCACGTTGTCGCCGAAGGCCCGCACCTCGAACTCGTCGTCATAACGGCCAATCTGGCCTGATGCGAACGGCTCGATCGAATCGCGGATGACGGCGCAGAGCTTCTTCGTCAGCTTCCGCCCGGCGTTCTCCGAGCGCGCCTTGTCGTAGGCGACCGACGACAGGGAGATCGAGGCTGGCTTCGGCGGGTCGCCAACCGAGGTGCCCCAGCCCTGGTTGTGCAGGTTGAAGCCGACCTTCGGATTGAAGCGATCCCGCACCGACTTGAGCAGCTGCCCTTCCGGCGTCTGCAGGCTCAGCGCGTCGCGATTGATATCGAGGCCCTGGGCGTTGCGCCGCTCGAAGCGCTCCGCGCCATCCGGGTTCAGCATCGGGACTACATAGAGTGTGAGCGCCGACCGGATTCGCTGGACGACCGGGTCGTCGCGATGGCGCTGGAGGTAGTCGAACACGTCGAACAGCGCCGCCGTCGCGGTCGGCTCGTCGCCGTGCATCTGCGACCACAGCAGCACCCTGAACGGACCACTGCCCGTGGTGATCATGTTGATCGATCGCCCTTCGACCGAGGCGCCGATCCGCTCGAAGATGAAGCGCGCCGGATCGGCCTGCGAGAGCGCCTGCAGCCGCCGCTCGACTTCCTCGTGCTCGAGCAGCGGTGGGAGCGGCGGCGACACGTGTTCGGCGTCCCAGATACGCGCCAGCTCCTGGGGAGCCACCGGCGGCACTTTCGCCGGCTTGCCGGCGCTCGACGCGATTGGCATCAGCACGATCAGCGACGCCGCCAGCAACCCTCGAAACATGCGCGCCATTATCTGCGAGAATCAGCCGCGATGGACACGGTGTTCACGCCGCCATCGGCGACCGCCTTCGAGGCCTGGGCGGGACTGGTCGCCGCCGCCACGTATGTGCTCGTCGGTGCCGCCGTGCTGGCGAGCGCGCCGCGCGACATCCGCGCGCGCCTGTTCTTCGCCACGGCGGTGGCGAGCGTGGCGCCGTATCTCGT
>JBKJRJ010000420.1:0-9889 GCA_046594705.1 Vicinamibacterales bacterium | reverse complement strand
TCAGCGGCACACCACTGTCGGCGGCGGCTGCCAGGAATCCGGACGCAGCTTGCCGCCGAACCCCCAATAGACCGGTTCGGCCTTGACGCAATTCGACGGCAGCGGCACGCGCGCCCTCAGCACGCCCGCCTCGGTCTGAAACGTTGTCGTGATGGTGTCGTCGCCGCGAGGCCACCGCGCGGGCACTCCGACATACACCGGCACCGGCACCGCGACAGGGTACGGGACGGCAATTGGCGCGGGCGCCGGCATCGGGTGATCGTGGTGATCGATCACGATCACTTCCGGCTCGGGAGCGGAGAGCTGGCGCGCGGGCTCGGGCTGAGGCTCCGCGGGATGGGGGGTTCGACCGCTCTTGATCAACGCGACCATCACGGCTTCACTCACGCCCGCGGCCTTCAATTGCTGCACGGCCGCGGCGTCGATGGCGAAGACACTGCGGTCGACTTCGATCAGCGCCAGCAGGACATGGTCGCTGAGACCCGCCTTCGTCAGCTCGATGACGTCCCTGAGGGTGACGGCCTGGGCGGATCCCGCTGAGAGGGCTAAGGCGGTGACAACGGCCAGTGCGCTGCGACGAAACATGGGGACCTCCGATTAAGAGAATCTTGTACATAGTGCAATGAAAGCGCCAGACGTTGAGTCCGATTGGCGCGGGAAAGCAGATTTAGCCCGAGTCCCGGGGTCCTGCCGCGAGGACAGCACTGTCCCCGCCGAATGGCGCGAACTCCAGGAAAACCTTAGAAGTAGCGCAATTCGAGGGGTACGCCCCTTGCTGATCCCCGTCTACAGGGAGTTTTTCAGACATGTTTTCCAAACCGCTGGGCTTGATTCTCCTGGTTCTGGGATGCGTCACCGCCGCCGCGGGAGGCGCCTACGTGGCGACCCGTCAGAACACCGCCGAAACGGTGGCCACCGCGCCGGCGGAGGCCTCGGCCGCATCGACGGAGGCCTCGGCCGCGTCGGCCGTTGCCCCCGCCGACGCGTCGGGCCCCGCGGCGCAGCCGGTCGCCGAGACCGAGGCGAAGGTCACAGCCGCCAGGGCTGAAGCGCCGGAAGCGGCCAAACCCTCCGCCCGTGACAGCCGGCCCGCGGCGCCGCTGACACGCCGCCGGGATGCGCCGGTGCGCCAACCGGCGGTGGCGGAGGCGCAGCGGACGGTGCCGATGAACGGCGGCACCCCGGCGGCGGCACCGCAGACGGAGCCGGGGCCGATCCAGGCTTCGCCACCCCTGGCCCCTGAACCGCAACGCCCGATGGACGCGCAGCCGGACGCGCCACGCGTGCCACAGTTCGAGGAAGTGATCCTGCCGGCATCGTCCGTAATCGGCCTGCAACTGGAAACGTCGCTCTCTTCCGATCGCGCCCGTCTCGAGGACCGGGTTGAAGCCCGCGTCTCGCGCGACGTGATGGCGTCCGGCCGCGTCGCGATTCCGGTTGGCTCACGAGTCATCGGCAGCGTCATCGAAGTCGACCGAGGGGGAAAGGTCAAGGCGGCTGCCCGGCTCGGGATCCGTTTCCACACGGTGGTGCTGACCGACGGCAGTGAAGTCTCGCTCCGCACCGAATCGATCTACCGCGAGGGAGAGTCCCCGTCCCGCAACAGCGCGAAGAAGATCGGCGGCGGCGCGGTCGCCGGGATGATCCTCGGCGGCATCCTGGGCGGGGGCAAGGGGGCGGCGGTCGGCGGCGCGACGGGTGCGGCGGGCGGCACCGCGGCGGTGATGTCGGGCGATCGCGGCACCGTGCACATCGCGCCGGGGCAGTTTTTGAATGCCAGGCTCTCGTCACCGGCGACGATCACTGTCGAACGGCGAGAGCGGTAGAGCCCCCAGGTTGGACGACTTCCGTTCCCAGGCACACCGTCTCGCCGACTGGATCGCCGACTATCTCGAGAACCCCGAACGTTTCCCGGTCCTGTCGCGGGTGCACCCCGGTGACATCCGCGACGCCCTTCCCGACCACGCGCCCGAACAGGGCGAGGATTTCGACGCCATCTTCGCCGACTTCGAGCGGATCATCCTTCCCGGCGTCACGCATTGGAATCATCCCGGCTTCTTCGCGTACTTCGCGATCTCGGCCAGCGCCCCCGGCGTGCTGGCCGAGTTCCTGTCGGCGGCGCTGAATCAGCAGGCGATGCTCTGGCGGACATCTCCGGCCGCAACCGAGCTCGAAGAGGTCACGCTCGGCTGGTTGCGGCGGCTGATCGGGCTGCCGCACACGTTCGAGGGGGTCATCTACGACACCGCGTCGGTCTCCACACTGCATGCGCTGGCGGCGGCGCGCGAGCGAGCGGTGCCGGACGTGCGCGCGGCCGGACTCGTGGCGCGATCCGATCTGAGAGGCGTCCGGGTCTACTGCGGCGAGCACGCGCATTCTTCCGTCGACAAGGCCGTCATCCTGCTCGGGTTCGGGCACGACGCCCTCACGCGCATTCCGGCCGATGCGGAGTACCGCATGCGGCCCGACCTGCTGGCCCATGCCATCGCCGCGGATCGGGCGGCCGGGCTGCTGCCAATCGCCGTGGTCGCGACCGTCGGCAGCACTTCGAGCACCAGCGTCGATCCGGTCAGTGACATCGCCGCGGTGTGCGAGCGCGAGCGCATCTGGCTGCACGTCGACGCGGCCTATGCCGGCGTGGCGGCGATGGTGCCCGGATACGAATGGATCCTCCGTGGCGCGGAGAAAGCCGACTCTCTCGTCGTCAATCCGCACAAGTGGCTGTTCACGCCGTTCGACCTGAGCGTGCTCTACTGCCGGCGGATGGACGTCTTGCGGCAGGCCTTCGCGCTGACACCCGAGTACCTCAGGACCAGTGAAGGCACGGCCGGCGTCAGGAACCTGATGGACACCGGCATTCAGCTCGGACGACGGTTCCGCGCGCTCAAGCTCTGGATGATCCTGCGTCACTTCGGCGCCGACGGGCTGCGTGCCCATCTCTCCGAGCACATGCGCCTGGCGCACCTGTTTGCCGAGTGGGTCGATGGCAGCGACCTCTTCGAGCGCGTCGCCCCGGTGCCGTTCAGCGTCGTGTGCTTCCGTCTACGGGGCGGGGCTGACGACCAGGTGCATCAGCACGTGCTCGACATCGTCAACGCGTCGGGTGAGGTGTTCCTCTCACACACCAAGCTCGACGGAGTGTTCGTGTTCCGGCTCGCGATTGGCAATATCAACACGACCGAGCGCCATGTCGCGCGGGCATGGGAACTGTTGAGGCTCGCCGCCTCGCGCACCTCTTCATAACGCCCCGGTCTGCCGGGCACAGCGCTTGCAGTCGCCAGTGTGACGTTTAATAAGGAGCATTGTGATGAGTGTGCGGAAATGGATTCTTACCTCAGCGGTTTGTACGTTGGCGCTGGGCGCGGCACCGACAACGGCTTCGGCTGACTGGATTGTGACGCCGTTTGTCGGATACAACTTCAAGGGTTCGGCCGCGGTGAATGGCAACGGCGGCAGCAGCTTCGAGAACACGTTCGAGAAGAGAATTGATTACGGCGTGTCGCTCGCTTCGATGGGCAAGGGAGTGGTGGGCTTCGAGATCGACTTCGGCTACTCGCCGAATTTCTTCGAGAGCGGCACGGCTGTTAACAACAATTTCGACTTCACCAACGATAGCAACGTCACGACGCTGACCGGCAACGCGATCGTGGGCATCCCGATCGGCGGACAGCGGGGCGGCTCGGTGCGGCCGTATCTGGTCGGGGGCGTGGGTCTCATCCGCACCAACGTGCAGGACGCCAGGCAACTGTTCAACGCTCATACCAAGAACGACTTCGGGTATGACGTTGGCGCGGGGGTGATGGGCTTCTTCTCGACCAATGTCGGGCTGCGCGGCGACGTCCGCTACTTCCGTGGCTTCAAGGGCAGCGACGACAATCGCATCGGCCTCGGTGTCAGCGACTTCAAGTTCTGGCGCGGCTCGGTCGGCGTGTCGTTCAAGTTCTAATTGACGCGCCGGGCCTGACAGCCGCGTCCGTGTGAGCGGACCTGTCTCAGGGCCGCCGCTTCAGCCACTCGCGCGTTTCGGCCAGCGCCGCAGCGACCGCCTTCGGGCTGGTCGACTGCGGCGTCTGCTTTTTCAGGACCGACGCCAACGGCGTGACCGCCTCGCGCACGTCTGCGGCGAACAGCGGCGAATGCTCCTGCCATTCGGCCAGGCTCAGCGCGTCGAACGATCGGCCCTCGCCGAGCAGCCGGCGGACCAGCGCGCCGACAACTTCATGCGCGTCACGGAACGGCATCCCCTTCGCCACCAGGTAGTCGGCCACGTCGGTCGCCAGCAGCAGACCGGACGCGGCGCGCGCGCTGGCCGCGGCGTTCGGCTGCAGACCGCCAACGACGGAAGACACGGCGCGCAGGCAGCCCACCCAGGTGTCTTCGGCATCGAACAGCGCTTCCTTGTCCTCCTGGAGATCCTTGTTGTAGCCGGCGGGCAACCCCTTGATGGTCACCAGCCACCCGGCCAGGTGGCCGATCACGCGGCCGCTCTTGCCCCGC
This sequence comes from Vicinamibacterales bacterium, assembly GCA_046594705.1. GTDB lineage: Bacteria > Acidobacteriota > Vicinamibacteria > Vicinamibacterales > 2-12-FULL-66-21 > JAICSD01. Next base: position 5,392 of record JBKJRJ010000420.1, on the reverse strand, counting down.
ACGAGCTCGAGCGGATCGGGGTTCTTCTTCTGCGGCATCAGGCTGCTGCCGGTGGCCGCGGCGTCCGCCAGCTCGAAAAACGCAAACTCCTCGGACGTGAAGAGGATGAAATCCTCCGCGACGCGGCTCAGGTGCACCATGCCGAGCGACGCGGCGTGGAGGAAGGACGACACCACGTCGCGATCGCCGCTGACGTCGATGCTGTTGCGCGCGATGCGGCCGAAGCCAAGGGCGCGGGCGAGCCCGTCCACGTCGATCGGATAGCTCGTACCGGCGATCGCGCCGGAGCCGAGCGGCAGTTCGTCCGCCTCGTGCAGCACCGCGGACAGCCGGTCGACGTCTCGCCGCAGCGCGGCGCAGTGCGACAGCAGGAAGTGCGCGACCAGCACGGGCTGGGCGCGACGGAGATGGGTGTACGAGGGCATCAGGGCGTCGCCCGCGCGATCCGCCAGCTCCACGAATCGGGCCAGGGTGTCGGCGATCGCCTGCTGGATCGCGGGGATCCGCCGCTTCAGGTAAAGACGCAGGTCGACTGCCACCTGCTCGTTGCGCGAGCGACCGGTGTGGAGGCGCCGGCCGGCCTCACCGATGCGCGCGATGAGCTCGCGCTCCACGAACGCATGGACATCCTCGTCACCGTGATCCGGCGTGACGAAGCCTGGGTCGTCGAGACTCTTTTGCAGGATGGCCGCCAGCCCGCGGTCGATCGCCTCGGCGTCGGCCGCGGACAGCACGCCGGCCCGCGCCAGGCCCGCCGCCCACGCGCGGCTCCCCCTCACGTCGTCCTCGAACAGCCGCCGGTCGATGCGGAACGACGATCCGAACGCGAACAGCTCGGCGTCCGGATCGCCCGCGAACCGGCCTGACCACAGGTGCGCCATCAATGAATCACCGTCTTCCAAACCGGCGGTTGTATCCCGGGTGCCGGGGCGCTCCCGGCTGGCTCGCCGTAGCCGTCCTGCGGCGACGGCGGGTCGAGCGCCATCGGCGAGCGCCGGCCGACCACGCGGCAGTCGCCCTTGTACAGTTTGAGCCTGACCGCGCCGGTGACGCGCGGCTGGATGGTGCGCATGAACGCGTCGATCGCCTCGCGGGTCGGCGAAAACCAGCGGCCGTTGTAGACCACGTCGGCGTAGGCGCGTCCGAGATCGTGCGCGAGCCGCTCCAGGTCGCGGGGGATGACCAGTTTTTCGAGCTCGCCATGGGCGGTATACAGCACGACGGCTGCCGGCGCTTCATAGATTTCGCGCGATTTCACGCCCGAGGTGGCGTTCTCCACCATGTCGATCCGCCCGACGCCATGGGCTCCGGCGATGGTCTCGATCGATTCGATCAGCTCGATGAGCGGCATCTCGATGCCGTTGGCGCGCACCGGCACCCCCTGCTCGAACTCGACCTCGATGTAGGCGGGTTCGTTCGGGCAGGACTGGGGCGATCGCGTCAGCGCGTAGATGTCTTCCGGTGATTCCTGCCAGGTGTCTTCGAGGACGCCGCGCTCGATCGAACGGCCCCACAGGTTGGTGTCGACGGTGTAGGGACTGTCGATGGTTGAAGGAATCGGAATCCGGCGCTCCTTCGCGTAGTCGATTTCCTGGGCCCGCGACATGCCCCAGCTGCGCGCCGGCGCCAGTACGGTGATGGCCGGGTCGAGCGCGCGGACCCCCAGCTCGAGGCGGAGCTCGTCGTTCGCTTTGCCGTTGCAGCCGTGCGCGATCGTCGTGGCGCCTTCCATGTGCGCGACTTCAACGAGCTTGCGCGCGATCAGCGGCCGCCCCAACGCCGTCGCCAGCGGATAGCGGTCTTCGTAGAGCGCGCCGGCCTGGAGGGCCGGGAGGATGTAGTCCCGCGCGAACTCTTCCCGTACGTCGAGGACGTGGGCGCGCGCCGCCCCCACCGCGAGCGCCCGTTCCCGCACGTCGGTCAGCTCCCGCCCCTGTCCCAGATCCAGCGTCACCGCGATGATTTCGGCGTGGTACTTCTCGGCCAGCCATGCGATGGCGACGGAGGTATCGAGACCCCCCGAGTACGCGAGAACGATTCGTTCCATGTTGTTCGCCTTATCCCTTCACCCACGCGTCGAGCTGGCGTGTGAACACCTGCGCTTCCGCGTCGCCGCGGCAAATCACCAGGATCGTGTTGTCGCCGCTGATCGTGCCAACCACCTCGGGGAGGCGCGCCCGATCGATCGCCTCGGCCAGCGGCTGGGCCTGCGCGGATTCGGTGCGGAGCACCACCAGCTGCTGGACCACGTCGAACTTGCGGAGCGAACCGGCCACCACCCGGCGCAGCACGGCGGCGGCATCGGGCGGCACGGCCGCGTCCCCCCCGGACGGACGCTTGTAAGCACCATCGGCAGCGGCCTTGACCAGGCCCAGGTCGCGGATGTCACGCGACAGGGTCGCCTGCGTGACCTCGATGCCCCGCACCTTGAGCCGATCCCGCAACTGCGCCTGGCTGTAGATCGGTTCGCGATCCACCAGCTCGAGGACGAGACCTTGCCTATACGACTTCATAACTATTCAAAACCACTTTATATTATACACAATATGTATAACGAAACCCTTCTATTTCATGTTGACCGTCGCTATGCGATCCTGTATATTCAAACATTCTGATGAATAGTTATGCGAGTCCAGTGCGGGTCGGTGTGGCGGGAGCGACCGGGTATACCGGCGTGGAACTGCTCCGCCTGCTCAGCCGGCATCCGGGTGTCCGGATCGCGGCGGCGATGGGTTCGCCTGGGGCGGCCGCCCGCTACGTCCCGTCCTTGAAGAGCCTGTGGGACGCGCCGGTCGAGGGCCTGGATATCGAAGCGCTCGCGAGCTCGACCGACGCCGTGTTCCTGGCGCTGCCGGAGCATGCGGCCGCTGAAGTGGCGCCGGCCCTGCTGTCGCGCGGCAAGCGGGTGTTCGATTTGTCGGGCGCCTTCCGGCTCCGCGACACGGAACTCCGGCAGCGCTGGTACCCCATGACGCTCGAGCAGCCGGCGTCGGTGGTCTACGGATTGACCGAGCGCAACCGGGACCTGCTGCGCGACTCCACCCTCGTCGCGTGCGCGGGCTGCTACCCGACGGCGGCGATTCTCGCGCTCCAGCCGCTGCTGAGGGCCGGCCTCATCGGGCAGCCGATCATCATCGATGCGAAGTCCGGCGTCTCGGGCGCGGGAAAAACGCCGACCGAGCGGACGCATTTCAGCGAGTGCCACGGCAGCCTGTCGGCTTACGGCGTGTTCAATCACCGGCACGCCGCCGAGATCGAGCAGGAGCTCGAGGCGCCGGTGACCTTCGTGCCGCACCTGCTGCCGATCGATCGGGGCATCCTGGAAACCATTTACGCCACGCTCGCCCCTGGAGTGGACGAGCCGGCCATTGCGGCGGCCCTGCAGGCGGCCTATGCCACCTCGCCCTTCGTGCGGCTGACCGGCGGGGATCTCCCGGAGATCAAGCACGTGGCGCACACGAACTTCTGCGACATCGGGTGGAAGCTCAATCCGGCAACCCGGCAGCTCGTGCTCGTCGTGTGCATCGACAACCTCGTAAAAGGGGCCGCCGGCCAGGCCGTGCAGAACTTCAACGTCGCGTTCGGCTTCGACGAAAGGCTGGGGCTGAATTGACGACCCTCCTGAAGCTCGGCGGCGAGCTGCTGGAGGATCCGGCCGCGATGCGGGTGGCCGCCGCGGGCATCGCGGCACTCGCCGCGGCTGGGCCGCTTGCGATCGTGCACGGTGGCGGCCGCGCCATCGACGCCGACCTCAAGGCGCGCGGCAAGGCCCCGCAGTTCGTCGACGGGCTCCGCGTGACCGACGAGGACACCCTCGCCACGGTCGTCGCGGTGCTGGCCGGTCGCATCAACACGGCGTTCGTCGCCGCGCTCGGCACCGTGGGCGTCAGGGCGGTCGGGCTCACCGGCGCCGATACCTCACTGGGGCTCGCCACCCTCGCGCCCGCGCTTCGGACGACGGCCGGCACGGTGGCGGATCTCGGACTGGTCGGGGTGCCCCGCCACGACGCCCCCGTGCGGCTGCTCACGGACCTGATGTCGCTCGGCTACGTGCCGGTGGTCGCCAGCGTGGGAGTGGACGCCGCGGGCGAACTGCTCAACGTCAATGCCGACACGCTGGCCGCCCACCTCGCGCGCGCCGCGGGCGCGACGCGGCTCATCATCGCCGGCAAAACGGCGGGCGTGTTCGACGCCGCCGGGATCACCTGCCCGGCGCTCGACGTGCAGGCCGCGCGCGCCATGGTGGCGGCCGGCACCGCGCGCGACGGCATGGTGGCCAAGCTCGGCGCCTGCCTCGACGCGATCGCGGGAGGGGTGGCGGAGGTCCGGATCGTGGACGGCCGCGAGGGGGATTTCACCGGCGCACCCGGCACGACAATCACGACGACACTTGTTGGACAGTTCACCAGATGCTGATGACGACTTCTTCGACCGATACGATTGCCCTCGACGCCGAGCACGTGCTGCAGGTCTACCGCCGCGCGCCGGTCGTGTTCGAGTCGGGCAAGGGCGCGGCGCTGTTCACCCGGTCCGGGGAGCGTTATCTCGACCTGATCTCCGGGGTCGGCGTGGCCTCGCTCGGCCACGCGCATCCGGGGCTGTCGCGCGCGCTGGCAGAGCAGGCCGCCACCCTGCTGCACACCTCGAACCTGTTCCATCACCCGCTCCAGGCGGAGCTGGCGACGCGGCTCTCCGAGCTGTCGGGCCTGCCGCGCGCGTTCTTCTGCAACAGCGGCGCGGAAGCGGTCGAAGCGTGCCTGAAGTTCTCGCGCCGGTTCTGGCACGCCGAAGGGAAGCCGCGCACCGGCTACGTCGCCTTCACCCATTCGTTTCATGGCCGGACCATGGGCGCGCTCTCGGTGACGTGGGACGACCACTACCGCGCCCCGTTCGCGCCGCTGGTGCCGGGCGTCACGTTCGTGGATCCGTCGGATGTCGCGGCTATTGCGGCGGCCATCACGTCCGAAACCGCCGCCGTCATCGTCGAGCCGATCCAGGGAGAGGGCGGCGTGCGGCCGATCCCCCGGGCCGCGGCCGAGGCCATTACCGCGGCGTGCCGCCGCACCGGCGCGCTGCTCATCGCGGATGAAGTGCAGTGCGGACTGGGCCGCACCGGACGCGCGTTCTACTCCGGCGCGCTCGGGCTGGAGCCCGACCTGATGGCGCTTGGCAAGGCGCTGGGCGCGGGGGTGCCGATCGGCGCGGCCATGTTCTCGGAGCGGGTGGCCGCGGCCGCGAAACCCGGCGACCACGGCAGCACCTACGGCGGCAATCTGCTGGCGTGCCGCGCCGCGCTGGTGTTCCTCGACGCGCTGACGACCGGCGGGCTGATGCAGCAGGTCGCGCGCACGGGGGCGCATCTCGAACGAGGCCTTCGCGCCATTGCGGCGCG
>JBKJRJ010000328.1:0-8963 GCA_046594705.1 Vicinamibacterales bacterium | reverse complement strand
GAGCAGCTTCTGCAGGTCGGCGCCTTCGCACGCCGGGCAGGCGGGAGTCCGGTTGGCGGTCACGAAGGCCTCGAAGTGGCGTCCGCAGCCCTGGCAGGCGTATTCAAAGAGAGGCATAGAGGGAGTCTATCAGTCCCTGGCCCCTTTAGTCCCTGGTCCCTTTGGTCCCTTTGGTCCCTGGGTCCTTTAGTCCCTGGTCCGTAGTCCGTAGTCCGTAGTCCCATGGACCCGGGGCTAGGACCGATCGACTTAGGGACCGAGGACTAGGGACCGATCGACTTAGGGACCGAGGACTAGGGACTAAAGGGACCAGGGACTCGCTGGCCGACGGCCACCAACGCCGGGCGGAGCACGTCCTCGCCGAACCGGTAGCCGTGCGTGATGACGCCGAGGACGCGGCCGTCCGAGGCGGCGTCGGACGCGGGTACCGTGGTCACGGCTTCATGCAGCGCCGGGTCGAACAGCGCGCCGAGGACCTCGATTCGCTTGACGCCGAAGCCGTCCAGCTTGGCCAGGAACTGCTGCTGCACCATCTCGACGCCCTGGAGGAGCGGATCGCCCGCCTCTTCCCCGGCCCGTCGAGGAGCCTTCCTCGCCGCGTCGATCGCGCGATCGAGGTTGTCCACGACTTCGAGCAGCCCGACGAGCACGTCGCGGCGGCTGCGCTCGGCGTCCTTCGCCAGCTCTTTGCGCATCCGCGCACGCGCGTCCTCGAACTCCTGTGCCGCCTGCCGGTACTTCGCCAGGTATTCCTGCGCCTGCTTCTCGGCGTCGGCCGTCTTCCGCTCGAGCTCTTCGACGTAGGTCGGCTTCTGCCCCTGATCCGTGCGTGGCGCCCCACCATCGTCGCCCCGCGCCCACCAGCGGCGATCGACGACTTTCACCGGCTCGTCGTGTTGGTCAGCCATGATTCAGGCGAAGGTGAAGGCGAGCGCGGTCCCTGCGAGACCGATCGTGACGTTGCCGCCGCTTTCGAGCGCGCCGAACAGGATCTCGTCGGTGAGACGGTCGCGGACTTCGGCCTGGATGACGCGGGCGAGGGGTCTCGCGCCGAAGTTCGGGTCGTAGCCCTTCTTCGCCAGGTACTCGCGCGCCTCGGGGAGGAGCGTAATCGCGATACGGCGCTCCGCCAGCTGCTCCTCGAGCTGGATGATGAACTTGTCCACGATCGTCTCCATGACGTCGGGCGTGAGCGGCCGGAAGTCGACGATCGCGTCGAGGCGGTTGCGGAATTCCGGGCTGAACACGCGCTCGACCGCGGTCTTGGAGCGCGCCAGCGCGGCGCGCTGGCGGTTGTCGAGCGAGCCGGACACCGGCGAGTCGGTGAACCCGATGCTGCCCGCGCTCATCTCGCGCGACCCGGCGTTCGACGTCATGATCAGCACGACCTGCCGGAAGTCCGCCTTGCGGCCGTTGTTGTCGGTCAGCGTCGCGTGGTCCATCACCTGCAGCAGGATGTTGAAGATGTCGGGATGCGCCTTCTCGATCTCGTCCAGCAGGACGACGCTGTAGGGGTGGGTGCGAACGGCATCCACCAGCAGGCCGCCCTGCTCGAACCCGACGTAGCCCGGCGGCGCGCCGATCAGGCGGGCCACGGCGTGCTTCTCCATGTACTCGCTCATGTCGTAGCGCGCGAACTCGTTGCCCAGGTGCAGCGCCAGCTGCTTGGCGAGCTCGGTCTTGCCGACACCGGTCGGACCGGTAAAGAGGAAGGCGCCGGCCGGCCGGTCCGGTTGCCCGAGTCCGGCGCGCGAGCGCTTGATCGCGCGCGCGACGAGCTTGACGGCTTCCTCCTGGCCGAAGACGACACGCCCGAGCGATTCCTCGAGCGTCTTCAGCCGGTCCTTGTCGGACGACGAGGCCTGCTTGGCGGGAATCCGCGCCATCCGGGCGATGACTTCCTCGATCTGCGGTACGCCTACCGCGAGCACCGCGACTGGTTCGTCAGCGACCCTCGGCGGGGCGGCCAGCCGGGCCCGGGCGCCCGCTTCGTCGAGCACGTCGATGGCGCTGTCGGGCAGCCGATAATCGCGGAGGTGCCGCGACGCCAGCTTGGCGGCCGCCTCGATCGCATCCTCCGAGTAGCGCACCCGATGATGGCCTTCGTAGCGCGAGCGGAGACCCTGCAGGATCTTGACCGCTTCCTGGATGTTCGGCTCGTCGATGGTGACCTTCTGCAGGCGGCGCGCGAGCGCCCGGTCCTTCTCGATGTGCTTGTAGTCCTCGTGCGTCGTCGATCCCACCAGCCGGAGCTCCCCGGTCGTCAGGATCGGCTTGATGAGCGTGGCGAGGTCCATGGTGCCGCCGGTCGTCGCGCCGGCGCCGACCGTCGAATGGATCTCGTCGATGAACAGGATCGGCATCGTCCGCTTGCTGAGCGCGGCGATGACCGCCTTGAAGCGTTCCTCGAAGTCGCCGCGGAAGCGGGTGCCGGCCAGCAGGGCCGCGGTGTCGAGCGAAAACACTTCGGCGCCCTGCAGCACCTCGGGGACGTCGTCCTGCAGCAGGCGCGTGGCGAGCCCCTCCGCGAGGGCCGTCTTGCCGACGCCAGCGTCCCCGACGAAGACCGGGTTGTTCTTGCGGCGCCGGCACAGGATCTCGAGCGTGCGCTGGAGCTCGGGCAGGCGGCCGATGAGCGGGTCCAGCGCGCCGTCCCTGGCGCGCGCCGTCAGGTTGACCGCATACGCGCCGAGGGGGTCGCGGGCCGTCGAGCCGCCCCGTTCGCCGCCGCCGGCGTCGGCGTCGCCTGGCGCCACGTCGGGATCGGCATCCGAGGCGCTTCCGGACGAGGACGGCGGGACTTTGCTGATGCCGTGGGTGATGTACTCGAGGATGTCGAGCCTGGAGACGCCTTGCGCCGCGAGGAGCTGTGCCGCGTACGACTTGGACTGCTGGAGCGTGGCGGCGAGCACGTCACCCGACTGCACTTCCTGTCGCCCGGCGCTCTGGACGTGCAGGACCGCGGTCTGCAGCACCCGGCGGAACGCCATGGTCTGGTCGGGCTCTTTCTGCTGGCCCTTCTGGAACTGCTCGATGTGCTCGTCGAGGTACTTGTCGAGATCGCGGCGGAGCTGCGGCAAATCGGCGCCGCAGGCAGCGAGGATCCGCTCGCCGTCGGGGTCGTGCGCGAGCGCGTAGAGCAGGTGCTCCAGCGTCAGGTGGGTGTGGTGCCGCGCCGCGGCCTCGCGGTACGCCACGGTGAGGATCACCTCGAGCGAGGGACTGAACATGCGTTTATTCGGGTTCCATTGAGGCGCGCAGCGGGAAGCCGTTGCTGCGCGCGAGATCGACGACGGCCGCCACCTTGGTTTCCGCGACTTCGAAGGGGTACACGCCGCAGAGCCCCTGGCCCTGGTGGTGCACCGCCATCATGATGCGATAGGCCTCGGCCGGGGCCTTGTTGAACACGGTCTCGAGAATCTCCACCACGAAGTCCATTGTCGTGTAGTCGTCGTTGAGCAGCAGGACCTTGAACAGCTCAGGCTTCTTGGTGTCCTGTTTCGTCCGTTCGAGAATCTCGCCGCCCGTCTCGCGCTCGGTTCCGGCCATGGCTCGTTTCTATCTTACGGCCGGAACCGGCCGGGTTGGCGCTTAAGGGCTCGGATCGGAAATAGGGTTGTCACCTTGGGCGTCGAGGCGCCAGCCCGGCAAGGCGCGAGAGTGCGCTACCGGGCGTATGGAAGCAACGAGCAACGCCGCCCGGCGGGATGCCTCGGCGGCCAGGGTGGCAACTCTTATTCCGAACCGAGCCCTCTAAGCTCGCGCGACGGACTGGACGAGCGCGGCCACCGCGGCGGCCAGCTCGAGCGGATCGACCGGTTTCGCGACATGGGCCTGGAAGCCTGCCGCCAGCGCCCGTTCGCGATCCTCGGCGCGGGCGTAACCGGTGAGGGCGACAGCCGGAAGAAAACCGCCTCGCTCGGCTTCACGGGTGCGAATGTGGCGGATGAGGCCGTAGCCGTCTTCGCCCGGCAGGCCGATATCGCTCACCAGCACATCGCGCCCGTCGAGCTCGAGCGTCGCGAGTGCCTCGACCGTGGAGGTCGCCGTGTCGACCGACGCTCCGGCCTGGGTCAGGATGATGGACGTGAGCGCGCGCCCGTCGGCGTCGTCGTCGACCACGAGGATACGGACGCCGTCGAGCCGGGGTGACCGCGGGCTCGGCGATGCTGCCGATTCCATGCTCCGTCGTTCAAACCCGGACACGCGGTGGGGCTGCGGCGTCGCAGCGGCCACCGGCAGCCGCACCTGGAACGTCGCGCCGAGCCCTTCGCCGCGGCTGGCCGCCGACACCGTGCCGCCATGGAGTTCGACCAGCTGCCTGACGATCGCCAGGCCGACACCGAGCCCGCTGTGCCGCCGCGTGGTGGCGCCGTCCGCCTGACGGAAGCGTTCGAACACGTGGGGCAGGAAATCCGGGTCGATGCCCTGGCCTGTATCGGCGACGGTGATCTCCACGCTGTCGTGAGCGCGGCCGATGGTGACGTCGACGCGCCCGCCCGACGGGGTGAACTTGATCGCATTGCCGACCAGATTCTCGATGACCTGCTGCAGCCGGCCGGCGTCGCCGCTGACGGTCTTGAGGTCGGGCGAATCGGCCGAGAACGCGATTTCCACACCGCCGGCCAGCGCCGCCGGGGTGACGGTCTCCAGTGCGACACGGGCCACCGCCACCAGGTCGACGGGCTGCAGCGCGAGACGGATGGCCCCGGTCACGATCCGCGAGACGTCCAGCAGATCTTCGATGAGGCGGGCCAACGCGGCGGCGTTCCGCTCGATGATGACCATGCCGCTTTGCACGCGCTCGGGCGGCAACTGCATCGAGGCCAGCATGCGGGCCCAGCCCATAACCGCATTCAAGGGGGTGCGCAGCTCGTGCGACACCGTCGCGAGAAACTCGTCCTTGAGCCGATTGGCCTGCTCGGCCTCCGCGCTCTTGGTCAGGGCGCGGACCGAGCTCACCACCAGATTCGCGTTCGCTTCGCGCATCAGGATCATCAGCTGTTCCAGCTCCGCGCGCGCGTGCGCCGCTTCGGCGGCGGCGAGACGGGCCTCCTCGCGGAGGGTGGCGATGGCGGCAGGCAGGCTCGTGACCTCACCCCGCGCCCCGGCGGACCGTTGCGGCCGCACGCCGGTGGACCGGCGTCTCGCCTGTTTCCCCCGTTTAGCCACCGTGGTTACGCTCGCCGTCCCGCCGGCCTGGCCGCATGCCCTCGCGGCGGCTGTTTCGCGCGAGTCTTCAGGCCCGCGGGCTGGAGCCGCTCCGGGCTGCCGGTCAGCAGCCCCTCGTAGCCGTCCATTTTCCTCCCCACCACGAGGCCCTTGCCGGTGATCTCGAACGCCCGCAGATCCTTGCTGTGCGCGCTGCCGCGGACCTTCACCACAGCCATGAGGCGCTCGAGCTGTCCTTCGACCGTGACGTAACGCTGCATGATGATGGCGTCGGTGAGAAAGGCCGTGCCATGCGGGCTGAACCGGAGATCCGCGTAGCTGTCCTCAACCTCCGCGGTCATCATCATGGTGATGCCCATGCCCGTCAGCACGGTGACCATGCGGTAGAGCGACTCGCGGAAGTCCTCGCGAAAGGTCGGCGCCAGCGCCAGCTCGAACCCGGAGAGCGAGTCGATGACGAGCCGCTTCGCCTTCAGGCGCTGAATCGATTCGACAATCTCGTAGAGCATTTCATCGATGGACAGATCGAGGGGACGGGACTGCAGGATCGCCACCTTGCCGTCGCGGACCAGCCGGTCGAACCGGCGGCCGCTGGGCCCGTCGTGCGAGTACTCGTTGGGGCGCTTTTCGAACACCGCGATGATGCCGGGCTCGCCGTGGCTGGCGCCCTCCGCGATGAACTCGCTGACCAGCACGCTCTTGCCCGAGCCGGAGGGTCCGGCCACCAGCGCCGAATAACCGGCCGGCAGGCCGCCGCCGAGCATCTCGTCCAGCTCTTTGACGCCGACCGAGAGCCGTTTCCGGGGCATGCGGGCCGCTCCCTTGACCGTCGACTGATCCTCAGGCTCGACAATCAGCCGAGGGAAGACCTGGACGCCACTCTGCGTAATGCGGAAGGTGTGGAGACCGGGAACGGGAGCCTGACCCCGCATCTTCATGACCTGCATCTTGCGGACCATGGAGTTCCGGTCAACGCTCTGCACCAGCCACAGCAGTCCGTCCGCCACCGTGAATACCGGGTTCTGATCGGCTTCGAGGGGCTGATACTCCCCAACCAGGAACGTCGTGGCCTGCCAGCTGGTCAGCTGAATAGCCAGTTGCTGCACGAAGTGGTCAAGTTCGATGCCCGGCTTCGGGGACCGCTCGGCCACGCGAGTCACCGTCCGGAAGGAGTCCACGATCACGATGGCGGGGCTGGTCGCTTCGACTTCATTGACAATCCGCTGCAGGAGCTTGTCCAGGGGGCCGTTCACCATCTCCTGGCTCAGGTTCACATAACGCACCGATCCGTTGACGAGGGCCGGGTCGAAGAAACTGAACTGCTGCTGATAGCGCAGCATCTTCAGCGGCGGCTCGCCGACGACGGTGAAGTAGAGCGCGGGCCGCTCGGGACTGGCCAGCGCAAACATGATCTGCTGCGCGAGCGTCGTCTTTCCGGCGCCAGGCGCGCCGGCGATGACGTTGAACGAAAACTCCGGCAGACCGCCGCCGAGAATCTGGTCGAGCCCCGGCACGCCTGTGCGCAGCTGGTGAATGGCGACTCGCTCGGTCATCTCTTATTGCTCCTGGGATCCGATTGGGCAAAGGCATCGGGCCACGCCATAGCCAGCAGCCGCGACGTCACCGATTCTCCGATGATGGTCACCAGCAGCGCTGCAAGTGTCGCGAACACCGCGGCGGCGGCATCGATGGCGACAGCGGGGTCCTTGGTATGCAGGGAGGCGACAAATCGGGCGAACGACCCGGTCGGTTCATTCGCCGCGCTGACCGGAGTCAGCCAGGGAAATTCCTTTCGCACCAGGTGGCAGGCCCGGCCGGTGAGGGCTTCAACGCCTTCCGCGCCGATCAGCGGCGCCGCCACCCGGACGAGGTCGTCGTAGGCGGCGTTCGCCGCGGTCGCCGCGTGTGACGCCACGCCCGAGGCCGGACCCGAACGGTGTGCCAGCACTTGCAGGGCCAGCAGCCGCCACCGCACGCGCTCCGCTGGCCTGACCGCGCCAGAACCGATCGCGTTCGGAGAGGAGTCTTTGACAGACATGTGCGTGGAGGACACGGTCCTCGCCGTCGACGGGGCCACCCCGCCGGGGTATCCATGGTATGTGCGGCCGCAGTCCCGGCACTGTCCACTATTGCACAGCTGGGGCGCAGCCCTTATCGGTCGGGGATTCTGGTGGGGGCGCGCAGAGAGACGCCGCGGCGGGTGACCGAAACGCTGAGCCTCTCGGAGGGCTTGGTGCCCTCGGGAAGCGCATATTGGACGAGGTATTGCGACTTGAGCGCGTCGGCCAGCTGCTGGAGGCCTCCCGCGACACTCGCCGCCGCGACGATTTCGTTGCGGCGCCCCCCCGACTGTTTCGGGCCATCGCCGAGCACTTCGCTGAGGTTCATGTTCTCGCCGAGCAGGCCGGCCGCGGTTGACGGGTCGGACTGCGATCGCAGCGCCGTATTCGCCACCGAGATGACGTGGAGCGAGGCTGCGCTCTGCCGGAGGTTGTCGAGCACATGATTGGCCGGCAAGGTGCTGTGTTCCACGCCGCCCACGGTCAGCGCCACGATGACGGGGCGCGGCGCCTTGCGGCGAGTGAGCTCGGTGGCGGCTTCCGAAATACCGTCGAGCAGCTGTCCGCCGTCGTTGGTGGACGGACGCGCGTTGAGTTTCGCGATGGCTTCGCTGAGCGCCTGCGCGCTCGTCGTGTAATCGACCAGCCGCAGCATCTGGCCGGTGACCGTGCTGATCGAGAACTCGGCGCGGCCCAGCAGCGACTCGATGAATTTGCCCACGGCATAGCGGAAGATGCCGGTACCGTTGTCGTCCACGAGAATGGCGATCTGGATCAGCCCCGCGGCCGGTGCTGCCTGGACGACCTCGCGCGCCTTGCCACCTTCTTTCACCACGAAGTCGGCGGCGGTAAGGTCGGTCACCGGCGCGCCCTTGGCGTCGGCGACGGTGACGAAGACGCGGCGTGTCAGGGGTTCAGCCGCGGCCCCCGCCAGCAGGGGCAGCCAGGCGAGCAGCAGGGCGGCGGCGGCGCGCCTCATGGTCTTCCCCTCGGGATCTCGCCGGTGCGGGTGCCCATTATCACGGTCAGTGGCATGTCGTCTCCTCGCCGATGCTAGGCTGCGGGAACTGGCGACGTGAGCGCCGCCATCACTTCCTTGAACAGATACTTCGCCCCTTCGATGCCGTTGAGGGGGCCGGCTTCGTACTCCAGCGCGAAGGTGCCCTTGAAGCCCCCTGCCAGCATGATCCGCACGGACCGTTGCACGTCGTTCTTGTCGCCCCAGCGGTCCCAGTACTTCGCGTGCACGTTGGTATGAGAGTAGGGCGCCAGCGCCTTCAGGCCGTTGAACAGCATGTACTCGTGCTCCCAGTTGCAGAAGTCGGGCGACGCTTCGCAGTAGGGGTGGTTGATGGTGTCGAGCATGATGCGGATGTTCATCGGGTCGGCGGCGAGGCCCCAGTGGTTCTCGAACGTCACCTTGATGCCGAGGTCTCCGCCGTGGTCCGCCATCTCCTTGTACGATTCGATCGCCTTGTCGAGGAGCGGGAGAATATCCAGATTGCGAGGGTAGCCGTCGCTCGATCGCGGGATGGCGTTCGGCCTCACCCCGGGCCCAAGCGCCGACGTGGAATTCATGCGCACCGACTTGGCGCCGAGGATCACCGCGCCGTCCAGCCACTTCTTGCCGACCTCGACGCCCGCCTTGCGCAGCGCGTCATCCGATGACGCCAGGTTGGTCGGCGCGTTGTTGGAGATGTGCTGGCACTTCACGCCGGTAGCGGCCTGCTT
>JBKJRJ010000208.1:0-2841 GCA_046594705.1 Vicinamibacterales bacterium | reverse complement strand
CGGGCCGCAGGAGACGGCCGGTGGTCAACGCGATGTCCCATCGCGCGAAGTCCACGACGTTCATCATGATGCCGCCGTTGGCCGCAATCACTCCCGGACGCAGGGTCTCGCCGTGGCGGAACTCCCCATTCACCAGCAGGTAGCCGTCCGCGCGACTGGGGACGACCTCCCCGGCCGTCTTGAATCGCGCCGACCCGAGACCGAGATGCTTGAAGATGCGGTTCTCGACGAACGAGGTGTACGGCACGCCCGACGCGCGCTCGACGACCATGCCCAGGAGAGGAAACGCGTTGGTATAGGCCCAGCGCTCGCCCGGGGGGAACGCCAGCGGCTGACCGGCCATCAGCGTGACGAACTCTGCCGGCGTGTACTCGCGCCGGTAGGAAAACCCGATGTTGCCGGTGTCGAAATCAGCAAGCCCCGCGGTGTGCGTCAGGATGCGTCGAATCGTGATCGCGGACCACTCAGGCGGCGTGCCATCGATGTATTTGGAGATGGGGTCGTCGAGTTGCAGCTTGCCGTCCTCCGCCAGCAGCAGGATGGCGTTGGCCGTGAACTGCTTGGTGATCGATCCGATCTCATAGACCGTGTCCGCGGTCGCCGGCGCGCGCAACTCGAGGCTGGCGAGACCGTAGCCCTCCGACTTCACAACGCGTCCGTCGCGGACGACCGCCAGAGACAGTCCTGGCAGCTGGCGTGACGTCATCTGGCTCCGCACGAACTCGTCGAGGGATTCCGCTGCGGCGGTTGAGACCACGATGGCGGCGCACAGGGCGGCGATCAGGCTGCGCCTGAGCACTGAGTACCGTTTGGTCGGATGTCGCATGCTCAGCCTCGTCCGTCGACTCGTCTGCCGCCGCGGCGCGCGCGGGATCGCCGGTGGGGGACGCTCACTCTATCGTGGCCCGCCGGGGCTGGCCGCCTTCGTACCAGGGGCGGGATAACCCTTCGCCTCGTCGTCCAGCACCAGCACCCAGTCGAGCATCTCGCCGGCGTCCGGCGGCGTGAAGGCGCGTTCGCCGGTATTCGGGAAGGTGCCGATGGCGGTCGCCGCGCCGGTGCGCGGATTGAACCACCACGCCTTGACCGACGGGC
This sequence comes from Vicinamibacterales bacterium, assembly GCA_046594705.1. Classification (GTDB taxonomy): domain Bacteria; phylum Acidobacteriota; class Vicinamibacteria; order Vicinamibacterales; family 2-12-FULL-66-21; genus JAICSD01. The sequence continues at coordinate 1,746 of JBKJRJ010000208.1, read as the reverse complement.
CGGTGATGACCGACATCTTTACGTGAAATGTCCGGCCCACCGGCGCGTAGACCATCGCGAAGGTGCCGCCGCTGTCGCGCGTCGACGCGAAGTAGTAGCGGCCGGCGCCTGGGAGGTTGCTGGGGATCGTGCCGGCGACCAGCACGTCGGGATCGGGCACGCGGGCGAGGAACGGGCGGGACTCGAGCAGTGCGCGCGCGTGCTGCATCTGCGCCGCGCCCGGCTGATCGATGGCGTCGAACCACGGCATCAACGGGTTGTTGACCGGCGTTCGCCCGGGCGCCCACATCTGCCAGACCGAGTGGTGTCCGTAAGTGTGTCCGAACGCGCCGGTGAAGAGATTCCAGTAGAGCGGCCGACGGACATCGCCGCTGATCGAGTGCCCGAAGCGTTTCGCGTCGAACGCGACGGGGTGGTCCTCGTAGATCGGCTCCCCGTCGAGCACGGGCTTCACCGGCGTGCGGTCGTAATCCACGCGCGTCATGTCGTAACGGCCCGTGAACTCCGCGACGTGGCCGTTCTGCCGCATGTTGAAGTCCAGCCAGTCGTCGGCGTGGAACCAGGTGGACGAACTGGCGCCGCCGGTCGGATGAAACGTGATCAGGTGGGAGCCCCCGTCGCCTCTGCGCAACCCACGCGCCATTGCGCGCGTGATATCGATGTGCGCGGAAGACTCAACGGCGCGGTCGCCTCCGACGATCCAGACAATGCCGGCGTTCTTGTAGCGCCGGCCGAGCCACTCGCCGTAGGCCTCGGCGGCAGCGGCGGTAAAGATCTCCGGCCCGGCGCCTGACCGCTTGTTCCACTTGTCGCCCCACGTCGGCAGCATGCCGACATACAGGCCGAGGGCGTTGGCACGCGCGACGATCCAGTCCACGTGCGCGAAGTACGCCTCGTTGGGGCGGGTTGGATCAAGTGCGATGAGCGGGCGCTCGCCATAGGGGTTGGGGTCGTTCAGACCGTCGAGCTCCGCGAGCACCACGGCCTGTATCACCGTGAAGCGCCGCTCGGCGCGGTTCCGCAAGTACCGATCGGCTTCTTCGCGGTTCAGTCTGTGGAACAGCTCCCATGCCGTGTCGCCGAGCCAGAAGAAGGGCGCCTCGTCGGCGGTGACCAGGAAACGCCTGTTCTCAGAAACCTGCAGTCGAGGCAGCGGTGTCTGCGCGCCAACGGGCAGGGCGAGCGCGAGCATCAGGGCCGCAGCCAGCATTCGGCACATCACGCGCCATTGTGCCATGACGCCCCCGGGCCGCGCCGCCGTGCCCCGGCCCCTGCGTTACAGTGCATGCCATGCCATTCAATACCGTGATGGCGCTCGCGGCGTCGCTCGTCGCCATCCTGTCGTCCGTGCCGCAGTCTGGCTGATGGTCACGGCCTTGTGGTGCAAGGGTGACCGCGCGACACCGCCACGGTTACGCACGCTACGCGATGATTTGCGGCGGCGGCCTCATCGCGATCGGGGCCGTCGCGATTGTCATGCCCCTGATCGTGACGGCTTATCGCCTGCGCCCGTAGCCGTGTTGGCGAGCGGCAGGACGCCGCGCCATCAGTGCGTCAGCCCATACATGAAGTAGTCTGATCGGAGACTGGGAGGCTGACGAGACCGCCCCGCCATTTCAGGCGGCCGTCTGCGCGGCAGCGAGTTCAGGTTCACGGTTGGCGGCCAGGCGCACACCGCACAGGTCGACGGCAGTTCGATGAAGGTGACTTCGTCATCCGGAGGGAGCTGGAGCGCGGCCAGGCGCT
>JBKJRJ010000166.1:0-15467 GCA_046594705.1 Vicinamibacterales bacterium | reverse complement strand
GCCGGCACGGCGGACATCCATCCGACCGCCCTCGTCCATCCCTCGGCGCAGGTCGGTGCCGGCACCGTCATCGGCCCTTACGTCACCATCGGCGAGCGCGTCCGCATCGGCCGCGATTGCCGCATCGGGGCGTCGTGCGTCATCGACGGCGTCACCGAGATCGGCGACGGCAACCAGATCTTCCCGATGACCTCGATCGGCCTGGTACCTCAGGACCTGAAATTCGGCGGTGAGCCGACCCGCGTCGTCATTGGCGAGCGCAATGTCATCCGCGAGTTCGTCACCATCCACCGCGGCACGGCGGGCGGCGGCGGCCTCACCAGCATCGGCAACCACAACCTGTTGATGGCCTACACCCACGTCGCGCACGACTGCCACATCGGCAACGAGACGATCTTTGGCAACGCCGCGACGCTGGCCGGCCACGTCGAGGTGCAGGACTACGCCAACGTCGGCGCGTTCTCGGGGGTCCACCAGTTCTGCCGCGTCGGCAAATACGCGTTCATTGGCGGCTACTCGGTGGTGACGAAAGACGCGCTGCCGTTCGCCAAAACCGTCGGCAACCGCGCGCGGATTTACGGAATCAACACGATCGGCCTGATCCGTCGCGGTTTCTCCCAGGACACCATCGCCAAGCTGCGCCGCGCGCATCGCATCCTGCTCCACGCCAACACCAGCCGCGCCGTCGCCCAGATCGAACGCGATCCTACGCTCCAGTGCCCCGAGGTCCGCTATGTCGTGGATTTCATCCGCTCGTCGAAGCGCGGCGTGGGCCTGCGACGGCCGAGCCGCCGGCTGGAAGAAGTCGTCGAAGACTGAACGGGCCCAAGGCTTCGTCCCGGATCACTCGGCGCGCGGGTCGGGCCGACGGCTCGCACGAGACGACCAGCGCCACTCAGGGTTGGTGACCGTCGTGACCTTGGTGATGAAGCCGTGACAGCCGCGCTGTCCCGGCTGCCGACTCGCACCGCACCACGAAGACCACGAAGCCTGTCAAGCTTCGGGGTCTTGGTGAACGGTATGGGTCAGCCGTGACGGTGATTACTGGGGATGCGCGACGGTGACGGTGTAGCTGAAGGACGAGGCGGTGCCGTCGGCCGCCCCGGCCGCGACGCTGCCGTTGTCGTAGACACGGGCGCAGTAGAAGCCGGCCGTCGTCGCGCTGGCGTTGAACACCGCACCGGGCAGCGCCGCCGGGTTGTCGAAGACGACGGTGCAGATGTTCAGCGTCGGATTGTAGGTGCCCAGGCTGAAGCCCAGGGTCTTGGTGGCGTCGGGGCCGACCGCGGTGAGCGTGGCCGTGACGGCGCCGCCCGTCAGCGCGGCGACGATGGTGTGCACGTTGCTACCGGCCGGGTTAATCGTCCCCGTGAACGTCTCGGTCACTGGCTTGACCGTCGTGGTCGGCGCAGTGGTTGTGTCGCCGCAGGCGCCGGCCAGCGCGGCCATCGCGCAGAGCAGGGTTCCGCGGGCAATCCATCGAAGCATTTCCTCTCCTAACCCAAGTGATAGACTTTTAGACTTCAAGTGGCCCGCATCGGTCTGATTGCCGGCAACGGCCGGTTTCCCTTCCTCGCCCTCCAGGGGGCGCGCAGCCTCGGCTACGACGTCACCGTCGTCGCCGTGAAGGAGGAGGCGTTTCCGGAGCTCGAGGGAACCGCGCGCGACGCCGGGGCGGACCTTCACTGGGTCTCGCTCGGCCACCTGGGTAAGTGTATCAAGATCCTGAAAGCCGCCGGGGTCCGGCAGGCGGTCATGGCCGGCCAGGTCAAGCACGCCAACATTTTCTCCGGCATCATCCCCGACCTGACCTTGCTGTCGGTCCTGACCAGGCTGCGGGCCCGGAACACCGATGCCCTCATCTCGGCGGTGGCCGATGTGCTACGGGGAGAAGGTATCGAGCTGCTGAATTCCACCAGTTTTCTGGAGCCGCTGCTGGCGAGGGCCGGCACCCTCAGCCGCCGCCCCCCGTCGCCCGAGGAACTGGACGACTTGGCGTTCGGTTACCGGATGGCTGACGCCGTCGCCGCGCTCGACATCGGTCAGACCATCGTGGTGAAGGATAAGGCGGTGGTCGCGGTCGAGGCGATGGAAGGCACCGACGCGGTGATTCGCCGCGCCGGGGAGCTCGCCGGTCCGGGGACCCGCGTGGTGAAGGTGGCGAAGCCGAAGCAGGACATGCGCTTCGATGTCCCCGTCGTCGGGGTGGCGACGATCGAAATGATGACGGCTGCCGGCGCCACCGCCATCTCGATCGATGCGGCCAAGACACTGGTGGTTGACGGGCAGCAGTTCTTCGATGCGGCGGATGCCGCGGGGATCGCCGTGGTCGGTCGTCGGCTGGAGGCGCCGCGTGGATGAGGCAGTTTTGAGAATCGCCGTCATCGGGGTCGGCCACCTGGGCAAGCACCACGCGCGCCTGCTGGCCGGGATCGAGGGGGCGAGGCTGACGGCGGTGGTCGACACCGATCTCGAGCGTGCCACCGCCGTCGCCGGCAGCAGCGGCGCCCGCGCGCTGACGGATTACCGCGAGCTGTTCGGGATGGTGGATGCGGTGACCGTCGCGGCCCCGACTGAGCGGCACCACGAAATCGCGCTGCCGTTCCTGCAACGCGGGATCGCCGTGCTGGTCGAGAAGCCGATCACCCGGACGCTGGCCGAAGCGGACGCGCTGCTCGCGGCGGCCGCGACGTCGGGCGCCACCCTGGCGACCGGGCACACCGAGCGCCACAACCCGGCGGTTGCCGCCGTACTGCCGCTGGTCTCGACCCCGCGGTTCATCGAAGTGCACCGGCTCGGGGTGTTTCCCGATCGCAGCCTCGACATCGACGTGGTGTTCGACCTCATGATCCACGACCTCGACATCATCCTGGCCATGGTGAAGTCGGAGGTCACCGCCATCGAGGCGGTCGGCGTGCCGGTGCTGACGGACAAGTTCGACATCGCCAACGCGCGGCTGCGCTTCGCCACCGGCTGCATCGCCAACGTGACGGCGAGCCGCATCAGCAAGGAGCGCGTCCGCAAGATCCGCTTCTTCCAGCCCGACGCCTACATGTCGATCGACTACGCCGAGCAGGAAGTCGAAGGCTACCGGCTCAAGCGCCGCGATGGGCAGCGGCCGGAGATCCAGGGGGGCAAGCTGCCGGTCACGCGCGAGGAGCCGCTCAAGCGCGAGCTCGAAGACTTCGTCCGCGCCGTCCGCGACAAACGCCGGCCGCTGGTCACTGGCGAGGACGGGCGGCGCGCGCTCGCCCTGGCGCAGGCGATTGCTGACAAGATGGAGAGTGTCTGAGCCGGACGGCCCACGGTGTTTCTCAAAGGCACCAAGGCACAAAGGCACAAAGCCAGCGATTTCTTACTGCCTTGGTGTCTTAGTGCCTTCATGATGAAATCGTGGCAAGTGAACATTCATGTTTAAGGATCTCAACTCTTTCATCGCTGCCCTTGACCAGGACCGTGAGCTGGCGCGGATCCACGAGCCGGTAAGTCCGAACCTCGAGATCTGTGCCGTGACCGACCGCGTCTCGAAGTCGGCCGGCGGTGGGCCCGCGCTGCTGTTCGAGCAACCCACCGGCTTCGACATGCCGGTCGCCATCAACCTCTACGGATCGGCGAAGCGAATGAACATGGCGCTTGGCGTCTCATCGCTGGACCATCTCGCCAAAGAGATTGAGGATCTCACCAACCCGAAGATGCCGACCGGCATGCTCGACACCCTGAAGATGCTGCCGATGCTGGCGCGCCTCAAGGACCTGATGCCAAAAACGGTCAGCAGCGCGCCCTGCCAGGAGGTCGTCAAGAGAAACGGCACGCTCGACGAGATCCCGATCCTGACCTGCTGGCCCGAGGACGGCGGCCCCTACATCACCTTGCCCATGGTCTTCACCCGCGACCCGGAGACCGGCATGCGCAACATCGGCACCTACCGGATGCAGGTGTTCGACGGCCGGACCACCGGCATGCACTGGCAGCGGCACAAGGGCGGGGCGCAGCACCACCGCGTCGCCGAGCGGCTCGGCAAGCGCCTGCCGGTGTCGGTGGCGCTCGGGGCGGATCCCGCGCTGCCGTTCGCCGCCACCGCGCCGATGCCGGAAGGTCTCGACGAGCTGCTGCTGGCCGGGTTCCTGCGCCGTGAGCGGGTCGAGCTCGTCAAGTGCGTCACCAACGACCTCGAGGTGCCCGCGAGCGCGCAGATCATCCTGGAGGGGTACGTGGATCCCGGCGAGCGGCGCCGCGAAGGGCCGTTCGGCGATCACACCGGCTTCTACTCCCATCCCGACGACTACCCGGTTTTCCACATCACCTGCGTGACGCACCGCAAGCACCCGATCTACCTCACCACCGTGGTGGGCATCCCGCCGATGGAGGATTACTACCTCGGCAAGGCGAGCGAGCGCATCTTCCTGCCGCTCATCAAGAAGACGGTCCCCGAGATCGTCGACATGAACTTCCCGGCCGAAGGCATCTTCCACAACATCGTCCTCATCTCGATCGACAAGCGCTATCCAGGGCACGCGCGCAAGATCATGAATTCGGTGTGGGGGCTCGGCCAGCTGATGTTTTCGAAGATGGTGATCATCGTCGACCGCGACATCGACGTGCAGAACCTGTCAGAGGTCGCCTGGATTGTCGGCACGCACATCGACCCCGAGCGCGATATCCAGTTCATGCGGGGGCCGGTGGACGATCTCGAGGACGCCAGCGATCTGGCTGCCTACGGCAGCAAGATGGGCATCGACGCGACGCGCAAGTGGCCGTCCGAGGGGTTCACGCGCCCCTGGCCCAAGCGCATTCGCACGACCGATCCCGCCGCCCGGCGGGCCGACGAGATCTGGACTCGCATCAGGCAGGGATGGCAGGCATGACCGCGATCTCGATCGACGAGGCGCGCGCGATCCTGGCCGAGCCCAACCTGATTGCCGTCGGCGCGCGCGGCGACGAGGCGCGCCGCCAGCGTCACGGCAACCGGACGACGTTCGTGCGTGTGTTCGAAGTGCATACCGACCTGATTCCCCCCGCACTGCCGGCCGCCGCCTCCGCCGGGGAAATCCGGATCACCGGCACGCCACCCTCCGTGGCCGCCGCGGTCGCGTCGGTCAAGGCCGCTCGCGCGCTGGCCGGCCCCACCCCGATGAGTGCGTATTCGGTGGCCGAACTGCTCGAACTGGCCGGCGGGGGGCTGGCCAGCCTCACCGATCTCGTCGCCCGCCTGGCTGCCGCGGGGCTCGACAGCATCGCCGACGCGCCGCTCGATCGCCTGGCCGATCCGTCAGGCGCGATTCGCGCCGCCCGCGACGGCGGCGTCCGGGTGCCACGTCTGACCGTTCACGACCCGGCCGCCGGTGACGCGCTTCGCTTCGTGACCCTGGCGCGCGACATCCAGGCGTCGGTCGGCGGCGTGCGCGCTTTCGCGCCGCTTCCCCGTGTCAGCTCGGTCGCGCAACCTTCCACCGGCTACGACGATGTGAAGGTGGTCGCGGTGGCGAGGCTGCTCGCCGACAACATCGAGTCCATCCAGGTGGACTGGGCGCTCTACGGGCCCAAGCTCGCCCAGGTGGCGCTCACCATGGGGGCGGACGACGTCGACGGCGTGTCGGCGCTCGAGGGGGACCTCGGCCGGCGCCGCAGTCCGCTCGAGGAGATCCGCGGCAACATCACCGCCGCGGGTTTGCAGCCGGTCGAACGGAACGGCGCCTGGGAGGCGCGATAACGCCCAACGCCCGACGGCCAATGTTACCCACTTACCCAATTACCAGATGGCCATGGTTCGCCTCGGCGCGGTGACCTACTTGAACGCCCGGCCGCTGGTCTACGGTCTGGAGACGGCCGGCCGCTTCGATTTGCGTTACGACATCCCGTCGGAGTGCGCGAGGCTGCTGCACGGGCGCGCGACGGACGTTGGCTTGATTCCGTCGATCGAGCACCTGCGTGGACCCGCGCCGTACCTGCTCGTGCCGGGCCCGGCGGTAACGTCGCGCGGCCCCGTGGCCTCCGTCGCGATCTACACGCGCCGCGAACCGGCAGACATCCGGACGATCGCGATGGACACCAGCTCGCGCACCTCAGTGGCGCTCGCGACGATCATGCTGCGGCGGCGATTCGGGGTGACGGCGGAGCCGGCCCCCATGGCGCCCGACCTGGACGCGATGCTCGCGCAGGCCGACGCCGCGCTGATGATCGGCGACCTCGCGCTCCTGCTCGATCACGAGGCCTCCGGCGCGCGGAAGATTGATCTCGGCGAGGAATGGACGGCGATGACCGGCCTGCCGTTCGTCTATGCGTGCTGGAGCGGTTGGCCGGACGCGCTGGGCGCGGGGGACGTCGAGGCGCTGCAACGCGCGCGGGATGCCGGGGTGGCGCAGTCGGATGCCGTGGCCGCTGCCTACTACCCGGAGGACACGGCGCGCCAGGCGGTGGCCAGGCGATACTTGCGCGATAATATTCGATACGTGCTCGGCGGCGAGGAGCTCGAGGGTCTGCGGCTGTTTTATCGCTACGCGGCCGAATTGGGGCTCGCGTCGTTCGACGGGACTTTGCAGTTTTACGATGCTGAATACCACGCAGATCGCTGACGAGGTGCGGGCGGGTAACCGCGTCGGCGCCGCCGAGGCGCTGCACCTGTACCATCACGCGCCGCTGCCGCTCCTCGGCGAGCTCGCCGACGGGATCCGGGTTCGCAAGCACCCCGACGGCGTCGTCACCTACATCATCGACCGCAACGTCAACTACACGAACATCTGCGTGGCGCGCTGCAACTTCTGCGCGTTCTACCGGCCGGTGGGCTCCGGTGACGGCTACGTGCTCGGGTTCGAAGAAATCTTCAAGAAGATCGACGAGACCATCGCGCTCGGCGGCGCGCAGCTGCTGCTGCAGGGGGGGCACAACCCGGATCTGCCGATCGAGTGGTACGAAGATCTCTTCCGAGCCGTGAAACAGCGCTACCCGGCCTTCAAGCTGCACGCGCTCTCGCCGCCGGAAGTCATCCACCTGACGCGGATGTCGGCGCTGACGGTGACGGAGGTGATCGACCGGCTGGTCGCCGCCGGGCTCGACAGCATCCCGGGCGGCGGCGCCGAGATTCTCGTGGACCGCGTCCGCAAACTTCTCAACTGTTACGGCAAGGCCACCGCGGACGAGTGGCTCGACGTGATGCGCCAGGCGCACCTCAAAGGACTGCGTACGACCGCGACGATGATGTACGGGCACGTCGAGACCGTCGAGGAACGGCTCGAGCACATGCTCAGGCTGCGCGCGCTGCAGGACGAGACCGGCGGCTTCACCGCGTTCATCACCTGGAGCTACCAGCCGGAGCACACCGAGCTGGGTGGCGGGGAAGCCACCGGCCTCGAGTACCTGCGGATGCTCGCCCTCGCGCGCATCGTCCTCGATAACGTGCCCAGCCTGCAGGCCTCGTGGGTGACTCAGGGCGGGAAGGTCGGGCAGCTCAGCCTGGCGTTCGGGTCGAACGACATGGGCAGCGTGATGATCGAGGAGAATGTCGTCCGCGCCGCCGGCGCCAGCTACTGCATGGACGAGGTCGAGATCGTCCGCAACATCGAGAACGCGGGCTTCGTGGCCAAGCGCCGCAACATGCACTACGACATCCTCGGCGACCCCTTCTTCCGCGAACAGGACGTGCCGCGGCAGCTGTCGCTCGCCACCGCGCGGGCGGACGGCGACACCAGCCGTCCGCAGGAACTGGCGAACTACGCGGCGCGCAGCGCGCGCGAGAAGAAGCTCCGGGCGACCACCTAAGTGCGCTACCGCGCCGCCTGGGTCCTTCCGATCAGCGGGCGCCCGATCGCCGGCGGCGCCGTCGCGATCGACCGCGACCTGATCACCGCGGTGGGCCCGTACGACGGTGGCGGCGTCGAGGAGTTGGGAGACGTCGCGATCCTGCCGGGGCTGGTCAACGCGCACACGCATCTCGAGTTGTCCTGGATGCGCGGCCAGGTCCCGGCCGGCACGTCGATGCCGGCCTGGGCGGCTTCGGTGATGGGGCTGCGGCGCAGCGTGTCGCACGAGCCTGGCGGGCCGATCGGGCAGGCGATCGCGGAGGCGCGCGCGTCCGGCACCTGCCTCGTCGGCGACGTCACCAACACGTTCGCCACTTACGACCGACTACTCGACAGCGACCTCTCGGCGGTGCTGTTCAGGGAGTTACTGGGATTCTCGGCGCCTGACCCCGACGCGGCGGTTGCGGCGGTGTCGGCGCAGATCGCGGACCTGACCCCGATTGCCTGGCTGCGACCCTCGATCGTGCCGCACGCGCCATACTCCGTCTCGCCCGCCCTGCTGCAGGCGATCGCCCGCTGCACCGCGGGGAAGCCGCTCAGTATTCACCTCGGGGAATCGGCGCAGGAGATCGAGTTCCTGCGCGACGGGACAGGCGAGTGGCGCGCGCTGCTCGACTCGCTGGGCGCGTGGAACCCATCGTGGGCGCCGCCCGGATGTGGCCCGGTCGAGTACCTCGATCGGATGGGGATGGTGGACGATCAGCTCCTCGCGGTTCACGGCGTGCAGTTCACCGACGCCGAGCTGTCACGTCTGGCGGCCGCGCGCGCCACGGTGGTGGCGTGCCCGCGCAGCAACCGCTGGACCGGCGCCGGCGTACCGCCGCTCGACCGTTTTTTTGCGTCCGGCGTTCGCGTGGCCGTCGGCACCGACAGCCTCGCCAGCGTCGACGACCTGAATCTGTTTGCCGAGCTGGCGGCAGTGAGGCGCCTGGCCCCTGCCGTGCCGGCGGCCCGGATCCTGGAGAGCGCCACACTCGCCGGCGCCCGGGCGCTCGGGTTTGCGGCGGAGCTCGGCTCCATCGAACCGGGCAAGCGCGCCCAGCTCCTGGCAGTTCGTTTACCCGCCGGCGTGGCCGACGTGGAAGAATATCTGGTGAGCGGAGTCCAGCCGGCCGATGTCCGGTGGCTGGAGTCCTGACGAGCAGCCATCCGTGACCAGCTTAGCGACCTATTTCTCGTTCGTCAGATTCAGTCACAGCGTCTTCGCGCTGCCGTTCGCGCTGACCGGGGCGCTGCTGGCACTCCATGCGTCGCCGCTGCCGAGCGGCGGCGTGGCGTGGCGCGTCCTCTGGATCGTGATCGCCATGGTGGCGGCGCGCAGTGCGGCGATGGGGTTCAATCGGCTGGTCGACGCCGATTACGACGCGAAGAACCCGCGAACGGCGATGCGCGAGCTGCCCCGCGGCCTGATGTCGCGGCAGGACGCGATCGCCTTCGTGGTGGTGTCGTCGGTGGCGTTCATTGGCGCCTCGTCCCGGCTGGGCCGCACGTGCCTGCTGCTGTCGCCGGTCGCCCTCGCGATCGTGTTCTGGTACTCCCTCGCCAAGCGGTTCACCAGCTACACGCAGCTGTTCCTGGCGCTGGCCATGGCGGTGGCGCCGGTCGGAGGATGGCTGGCGGCGGGAGGGGCGATATCCGCGACGGAGCCGTGGCTGCTGGGGGCCGCGATCGGCGCCTGGGTCGGCGGCTTCGATATCCTCTATGCCTGCCAGGATCTCGAGTTCGATCGGGCCGCCGGCCTGAAGTCGATTCCCGTGCGGTTCGGCGTCCGTGATTCCCTGCGGATGTCGCGCCTCATGCACGTGCTCGCCGTCGTCTGCCTGGCCAGCCTCGCCGCGGTGGCGGACCTCGGTCCGCTCTACCTGGCCGGCGTCGGGTTCGTCGCCCTCCTGCTCGTCTACGAGCAATCGCTGGTCAAAGAGGATGATTTGTCACAAGTGAAGCGCGCGTTCGACATGAACGGCTACGTCGGCATCCTGTATTTCGCGGCGACGGCGGTGTCGCTATATGTCCGGTGAAGATCTTCCGCCGCGCCGCACGTTTGCCGTCGCGATCACCGGCGCCAGCGGCGCGATCTATGCCGTTCGCACCATGGCCGCGCTGCTGGAGCGCAATTGTCACCTCGAGCTGGTGATCTCCGATTACGGCCGGCGCCTGCTGCACGACGAGCTCGGCGAAGCGGCCTCGGTCAGCCGCCTGAGAGACTATCTGGTGGAGAAATACGGCGAGTCGGCGAGGCAGGGAAGCTTCCAGGTCCACAGCAACAAGGACCTCGGCGCCACCATCGCGAGCGGCAGCCACGACTGCGAGGCCATGGTCATCGTGCCGTGCTCGATGAAGACCCTCGCCGGCGTCGCGCACGGCCTCTCCCGCAACCTCGTCGAGCGGGCGGCCGACGTGATGCTGAAAGAGAAGCGCCGCCTGGTGATCGTGCCGCGCGAGGCGCCGATGAGCCTGCCGCAGCTGAAGAACCTGGTGCTCTGCGCCGAAGCGGGCGCCATGATTTTGCCCGCCATGCCCGCGTTCTACCAGATGCCCAAGACGCTCGACGACCTCGCCGACTTCATGGCCGGCAAGATTCTGTCGGCACTCGGGTTCAGCCAGACCCTCTATCCCAAGTGGGAAGGTTAGAGATTGCAGATTGCAGATTGAAGATTCCAGATTGAAGATTGCAGATTGAAGATTGGCGATAGATAAGTCGCCGGCACGGATCGCGTCGATGTTCGACGCCATCGCGGGCCGCTACGACCTCCTCAACCACGTCCTCAGTGTTGGCCTCGACGTCCGCTGGCGTGCACGGGCCGTCCGGGAAGCGGGCCTCTCGGCGGATGCCCGCGTGCTCGACCTGTGTACCGGCACCGCGGACTTTGCCATCGCGGCGCTGCAGGCGGCCCCGCGGGCGCGTATTCTCGGCGTCGACTTCGCCGGGGCCATGCTTGGGGTCGGTCTCGACAAGCTGCGCGCGCGCTCTCTCCACCGGCAGATCACCCTGGTGCGCGGGGATGCCACCAGCATTCCCGTGCGCGACGCATGGGCCGACGCCGCGACCATCGGGTTCGGCATCCGCAACGTCGCGGACCCCGAGGCGGCTCTCGCCGAACTCGCCCGCGTGATCAAGCCGGGCGGCCGGCTGGTCATCCTCGAGTTCGGGGAACCGATCATTCCGGGCATTCGCGGGATGTACAACTGGTACTTCCGGGTCGTGCTTCCCCAGCTCGGCCGCGTGATGTCGAAGCACCAGAGCGCCTACTCCTACCTGCCGGCGTCCGTCGGCACGTTTCCCGCCCCTCCCATTTTTGCCGCCACGATCTCCTCACACGGGTTTGTCGACGTCCGCCAAGTCCCTCTCAGCCTCGGCATCGTCTACCTATACGTGGCGACGCGCGGCTGAGCCAGGGGGCATTCGTAAAGGGCGCCGCAGGTTGCTATAATCTCGTAAACCACTGATGTACTTCGATTTCGAGGACTATCGCCCGGAAATCCCGACGCTGGATCGGTCATTGAGCCAGCTGGAAATCGTCCTCCTGACGATCGTCGTGCATCTGCTCGTCATCATTTCCGTCATGGCGTGGCCGCACATGGCCTTCGTCAAGGCGATGTACGCCGAGCAGGAGCAGCGGATCGAGGCGGAGCGCCAGCGGGAACAGGACAACATTCGCGACCGCGCCCAGTTCGTCTTCGTCGCGCCCAAGGTCGAGGTGCGCACCCAGGTTCCGCCCAAGCTCGCCGAACTCTCCGACCGCGATCGCCGCGCGCAGACGATGGAAAAGGCGCCGGACCCGAAGAACGACGTGGCGTTCTCGCGCGGCAATTCGTCCGAGAAGATCGTCAGCGACGCCACCAAGGAGCGCCCCCAGCCATCCGAGCAGCCGAGCGCGCCCGCAAAGGGGAGTAACGGGGCCGATAACGGCGCTCCGGCGGCGGATCCGAATGCCCTGCGGCTGCCGAACGGTCCCCAGGCGACCATCGTCCGCAACGAGCCGTCCAGGAATCCGACGCTCGGCGGGCAGTCGGCGGGCATCATCAGCGACGCCATTCGAAACGTCCAGAAGTATTCGCAGGGTGAGTCGCTGCAGAACGTCCAGGGCAACGGCGACTTTGGTCCGTCGATCCAGTTCGATACCAAGGGCGTGGACTTCGGGCCCTGGTTGCGCCGCTTCGTCGCGCAGATCCGCCGCAACTGGTTCGTCCCCTACGCGGCGATGTCGCTGCGCGGCCACGTCGTCCTGAGCTTCAAGGTGCACCGCGACGGCAGCATCACCGAGTTGCAGGTCATGCAGCCCTCGTCCATCGACGCCTTCACGAAGTCGTCGTTCAACGCGATCAAGCTCTCGAACCCGACGGTGCCGCTGCCGCTCGAGTTCCCCGACGAGAACGCCCCCTTCATCGTCACCTTCTACTTCAACGAAACGCCTCCCGGCGGCGGATCGCAGTAATCCGTGCCGACCCGCACGCAGCAAATCGGGCTTGTCCTGGTGCTCACCGTGCTCGCGCTGGTGGCCTTCGCGAGAGTCATTGGCGACTGGTGAATCGGCCTCCCAATCAGCCATGACGTCGGTCAGCTGCAGATTGCTCGCGATTGTCGGCCCCACGGCGACGGGGAAGAGCGCGCTCGGCATCGCGATGGCGCAGCGGTTCGACGGCGAGATCATCAGCTGTGATTCGACGGCGGTCTATCGGGGCTTTGACATCGGCACCGACAAGGTGCCGCCGGCCGAGCAGCGCGGCATTCCCCATCACCTCGTCGACGTGGTCGAGCCGATCGAGGAGTATTCCGCGGCCCGCTACGCGCGCGATGCTGCGACGGTCATCCGCGACATCACGGCGCGCGGCCGACTGCCGATCCTGGTCGGCGGCACGGGCCTCTACTACCGGGCGCTGACGCGGGGCATGTTCGAGGGTCCCGGTCGAGACGAGCCGCTGCGGCGCCGGCTCGAGCGGGTCGCCGCCCGCCGCGGGCCAGGCGCCCTGCATCGCTGGTTGGCCACGGTGGATCCCCCGTCAGCCGAGCGCATCCAGATTCCCGACGTGAAGCGCGTCGTTCGCGCGCTCGAAGTCTGGATCGTCACCGGCCGGCCGCTGACCGAGCACTTCGCGGAGACCGCATCGCCGCTGGCGGACTACGAAGTGACGACGGTGGCGCTTCGGATCCCTGACGAGGACACCATGGCGCGCGTGGCGCGGCGGGTCGACGCGCAGTTCGAGCAAGGGTTACTGGACGAGATGCGCACGCTGCTGGCGCGCGGCGTTCCGGAGACGGCGCTGCCGTTCACGGGCCTGGTCTACCGCCAGGCGCTCGAGCATCTGCACGGGGTGCGCGGCGAACCCGAGACGCGCGAGCTGATCGTGCGGGAGAATCGGCAGTACTCGCGGCGTCAGTTGATCTGGTTCCGGAAAGAGCCTAACCTACGCTGGATTGACGCCGCCGGCGAGAGGGCGGAGACCCAGGACGAAGTCGCCGGCCTGTTATGACACTCCTTCCGGACCGCGTCTTTCTCACGGTGCTCGACAGCGTGGGCGTTGGCGAGCTGCCGGACGCGGACGCCTACGGCGACCGTGGCAGCGATACCCTCGGGAACATCTCTCGCGTCATCCCCCTCGGCCTGCCCACGCTGCGATCGCTCGGCCTTCCGCGGGTCGCCCGCGTGCAGGGCATGCCGCCGGTCGAGGCGCCCGCCGGCGCCTACGGCCGGATGATGGAGCGCTCTCCAGGCAAGGACTCCGTCACCGGCCACTGGGAGATGGCGGGCATCGTCCTCGATCGGGCGTTTCCGACCTTTCCCCATGGCTTCCCCGCCGAGGTGATCGCGGAATACGAGCGGCGCATCGGACGCGCGACGCTCGGCAACACGGCGGCATCCGGCACCGCCATCATCGACGAGCTGGGGGCCGAACACCTGCGCACCGGCGCGCCGATCGTCTACACCTCCGCCGACAGCGTGTTTCAGATCGCGGCCCACGAAGCCGTCATCGCCATCCCCGAGCTCTATCGCATCTGCGAGATCGCCTACGACATGGTGGGGACGGGCATGGGCGTCGGGCGGGTGATCGCGCGTCCCTTCGTCGGTACGCCGGGGGCCTTCACGCGCACGTCGAACCGGCACGACTATGCGCTGCCGCCGGCGGGGACCACCCTGCTGGACGCGATGACCGCCGCGGGCCGGACGGTGCACGCGATCGGCAAGATCCAGGACCTGTTCGCCGGACGCGGCGTCACCACGGCCGTCCATACCAGAAGCGATGACGAAGGGGTGGACGCGATCGAGCAGGCCATCGCGTCCGCGGGGCCCGGCCTCGTGTTCACCAACCTCGTCGATTGCGACTCGCTCTACGGGCACCGGAATGACGTCGCCGGCTACGCGGCAAACCTCGAGCGATTTGATGCGCGGCTCGCTCGCCTGCTGCCGCGCCTGCGCGATCGCGACCTGCTCATCATCACCGCTGACCACGGCAACGACCCCACTACGCCGAGCACCGACCACGCGCGCGAGCACGTGCCCGTATTCCTCGTCGGCCCAGGCGTCCGCGCCGGCGTCGACATCGGCACCCGCCAGACCTTCGCCGATCTTGGCCAGACCGTGGCGGAAATCTTCGGCGTCGGGCCGCTCGCCCACGGAACCTCCTTCCTTCGGGATATCCTTCTCTGATGTCGCAGTCGATTCGAGAGCAGCTGGAAGCGCGCGAGCACCAGATCCTGGCGCCGCAGGCGTCGAAAAGCGATGCGACCAAGGGGCGGCTGCGCCCCGAAGCCGAGGACCCGATTCGCCCCGCCTTCCAGCGCGATCGCGACCGGGTGATCCACTCCAAGGCCTTCCGCCGCCTCAAGCACAAGACCCAGGTGTTCTTCGCGCCGGAAGGGGATCACTACCGCACGCGGCTCACCCACACCCTGGAGGTCTCGCAAATCGCCCGCAGCATCGCCAAGGTGCTGCGCCTGAACGAGGAGCTCACCGAAGCCATTGCGCTCGGCCACGACCTCGGACACACGCCGTTCGGCCACGCCGGCGAGCGGGTGCTGCAGGCCCTGGTCCCCGGCGGCTTCGAACACTACGAGCAGAGCCTTCGCATCGTCGACGTCCTGGAGCGCAACGGCCAGGGGCTGAACCTGACGTGGGAAGTGCGAGACGGCATCGCGCGCCACTCGAAGGGTAAGCACGGCGTGCCGGTCGGCGCCGATCCCGCGCATCGCGCCAGCACGATCGAAGGGCAAATCGCGAGGGTCGCCGACATCATCGCCTACGTGAACCACGATATTGACGATGCGGTGCGGGCCGGACTGCTCCGGCTCGAGGACCTGCCGCGGGAGCGGACCGACCTGCTCGGCCTGACCTCGTCGCAGCGCATCGGCACCATGGTCACCGACGTCGTCATGCGCACGCTCGAAGGGGACTTGTCCGAGGTGCGGATGAGCGACGCCGTGCTGGACGCGACGATCGGCTTGCGCAGTTTTCTGTTCGAGGCGGTCTACGAGAACGACGTCGCCACGGCGGAGTTCAAGAAGGCCGCCGGAATCCTGGGCGGCCTCTGGGAGAAGGTCCGGGAAAACCCGAAGGAGTTCCTGGATCAGCGCGTGATCGACACCGACGGGCTCGACGTCGCGACGAAGGACTTCGTCGCCGGCATGACGGATCGCTACGCGGTCAACCTCTTCGAGCAGCTCTACATCCCGAA
>JBKJRJ010000277.1:0-5924 GCA_046594705.1 Vicinamibacterales bacterium | reverse complement strand
TGCATGCCTGCCGGGATCGGCAGACCCGCGGCGCTGACGATCGTCGGGGCCACGTCCAGATTGAGCGCGAACTCGTCGCGCGTCATGCCCCGCCGCCCGGCAGGGAGGCGCGGGTCGCGGATGACCAGCGGCACGCGAGCCGACTCTTCGTAGGGATACCACTTGTCGGCGAGACCGCGGTCCGCCTGGAAGTAGCCGTTGTCACCGATGAAGACGAGGAGCGTGTTCTGGTAGACGCCTTGGGCCTTGAGCTCGTCCACCAGGCGCCCGATGGCGTCGTCCACTTCGGTGATGAGGCGATAGTACCGCGTCATGTACGCCTGGTAGCTCTCTGGCGTATCGAACCGCCAGTGATACCGCACGCGTCCTTCGTTGGCCTCGTCCGAGATGAAGGGAGGAAGCGCCTGCTGATACTTGGGATCACCGTGGAGCGGCGGCGGAATCGTCACGCCGGCGTATGGCTTCGCGCTCCAGTCCTGCGGCAGATATTGCTCCTTCGCGTTGTCCTCCGCGTGCGCGGCGAAGTACCCCACCGACAGCACGAAGGGCCGATCCTTCGGCCGCGCGCGGAGGAACTCGAGCGAATCGCGCGCGTTCTTCTCGGTGACATGCACGCGTGTCCCATCGGCCTCTTGAATCCAGTGCGTCCCGTGATACGCGCGCAGGAAGTCGTAGTCCTGCGACCGCGGTGGCCCGACGTCGTACTTGCCGACGTGTCCTGCCCAGTACCCGGCTCGACGAAGCGTCCCTGGAAAGGTGTTCGCGAAGGCTTCGGGAGTCAGGGCCTTGCCGAACTCCGTGATGCCGTGCCTCGACATGTATTGGCCGGTCAGCAGCGTCGTGCGGCTGACCATGCAGATGGAGGTGGTGACGCGCGCCTGGCGAAACCGCACGCCCTCGGCGGCGAGCTGGTCAATGCGTGGCGTGCGCACGACGGGGTTACCGGCCGCTCCAATCGAATCCCACCGGACGTCGTCGATGATGAGCAACACCACGTTCATCGGGGCGGGCGCAGCCGGCGATGCCGCGAACGTTCCTGGCGACCAGGGGCGGGTGAGCGCGGACAGGAGCAGCGCGGCGGCGATCGCGATCCGGCGCGGACGTCGGCGTGGCAGGTGCGGGGCTTTTCCGTCGCACGCCGGATGAACCTGTTGACGGCGCTCGACCAGGATGTCGAGATCGGGATTCGTCATCGGCTGAAGTTGACCGCGAACACAGTATCGGGTTCAGGTGGCCGGCTTGATCTTGAGCACGCCGGCGCTGACGAGCGCCGCGGAGAAATCGAAGATGTGGCGGACGGAGATGATGCCCGCCTCGCCGAACGTGAACTCGGCCGCGCCCACCATGCTGACGTGCGTCCCGGGACGGACCTCGCCGAAGAACGGCCCCACCACCGTGCCCTCGAAGCTCCAGAAGACTGCGGCGCGTGGAGGATCGAGGATGGCGCCCTGCCACGTCAACATGAAATCCGGAAACGCTCGGTACCAGTAGCGATAGACCGTCTCGATGGCCGCACGCCCGTGCACCAGCCCGGCCGCCGGGCTCTCGAAGGTCCCATCCGGGGCATGGCCTTCCGCCAGGGCGAGCGGGTCGCGCGCGACGAACCCGGCCTGATGCTCCGCGAGCCGCCTCTCGACGTCGTCACGCGTCACGTCCCCCTCCTCTGCGACTGGTAAGAGCCCGATTATAGAGGCGGGCCGGTCGAGAACGCGAATCTGGCCATCGGCGGCGTCGGTCTGGCTCACGCCCGCGGAGAGTGCCTCGATGTATTCGCCGGCCGCGGCTGCGTCGAGCAGGCTGCGGGCCGGAGACGAGGACGTGGAGTTCTCGAGCGCCGAGGATTGTTTGAACGCGGCGGCGCTCGCACTCGGGTAGACTGCGCCGCAGGAGAACACCGAATGTCCCTGCGGATTGCCCACGCGTCGCTCACGGTCACTCTCTTGGTGTTCGGGCTCGGGAGCGCACCGCGTGCAATCCCTCCCCAGCTGCCTGGTCAAGCGCCGCCCAGGCCGGCCGGCCCGTTGCAGCCCCGAGAGTTGTTCGACCAGCAGTGTCTGGCGTGCCACGGAGAACAGGGTCGGGGAACGGCCAAGGGACCGGCGCTCGGCATGAACCCGCGCGTGGCGGAGCAGTCGGTTGAGCAGTTGGCCGCTTATATCGAGCGAGGCAATGCCGCGGCAGGCATGCCCCCGTTTGTCGACCTGACCGCGGCTGATCGACTGGGGCTCGCGCGGTACGTCCTGCGCCTGAACGTGGAAACCATTACGAGGCCGGCACCCGAGCCTTTGCGCACCGTGAACTGGGGGCCGCCGCAGCCTGGCGACTGGCTCACCTACAACGGCGACGACTCCGCGAATCGCTACAGCCCACTGGGGCAGATCACTCGCGCCAACGTCGGGTCCCTCAAGCTGAAGTGGGTGTTTCCGATCCAGTACTTTGGCATCGAGACCACGCCGATCGCCGCGGCTGGCGTGATGTATGTCACGGGTCCCAATCAGGTCTTTGCCCTCGATGCGTTAACCGGAGCCACGCGGTGGCAATACTCGCGGCCGGCCACTCCCGGTCTGGTGGGTGACTCGCGGCTCGGGACCAACCGGGGCGTGGCGATCCTTCGAGACAAGGTCTTCTTTGTCACCGACAACGCGCACCTGCTGGGGCTCGATCGCGGGAGCGGGAAGCTCCTGTGGGAAACGGTGATGCCGCCGGCGACAGACGGGCAGTTCTACGGCGGGACCATGGCGCCGCTCATCGTCCACGACACTGTGGTGGTGGGCGTCGCCGGCGCCGACGCGGGCATCCGGGGATTCATCGCCGCCTACAAGGAGAATGGCGAGCTGGCGTGGCGCCAATGGACCGTGCCTCGCCGCGGCGAACCGGGAAGCGAGACGTGGCAGGGAAAGGAGCCCGTCACCGGCGGGGGATCGACCTGGCTCACCGGGTCCTACGATGCTTCGTCTGACACGCTCTATTGGGCCACGGGCAATCCGTGGCCGAGCGGCAGTGCCGTGGACCGCCCAGGGGACAACCTCTACACGAATTGCGTGCTCGCGCTCGATGCAAGAACCGGGGCGATCAAGTGGCACTACCAGTTCACGCCGCAGGATGTGGCCGATCGAGACGCGACCGAGCCCAATGTCCTCGTGGACACGCTGTACCGCGGCAAGCCCTCGAAGCTGCTGCTCCACGCCGATCGCAACGGATTTTTCTACGTGCTCGATCGCACAAATGGCGCGCTGCTGCTGGCCAAGCCGTTTCTGCGCCGTGTGGATTGGGCATCGGGCATCGGGACCGACGGTCGGCCCGTGATCAAAGATCCACGCGGCTGTCCCTCGGATGCCGCGAACTGGTCGTCGACGGCCTTCTCGCCACAGACACGTCTGTACTACGTGCTGGCGCTCGAGGAGTGTGTCGGCGACCGTCCAGGCGGGTATCCGGATCAGACGGGCCAGCGGTATCTGCGTGCGCTCAATATCGAGACGGGCGAGATTGCGTGGGAAGTGGCGCAGCCAGGGGCGGCGCGCGCCAAGACCTGGACAGGCGTGTTGGCGACCGCCGGCGGCCTGATCTTCTACGGCCAGCCGAACGGCGGTTTCGCCGCCGTCGACCAACGCAACGGCCGCACCCTCTGGCAGTTTCCGACCAACGTCCGCATGAAGGCCTCGCCGATGACGTTCATGGTTGCGGGCAAGCAGTACGTCGCCGTGGCGGCCGGACCGAACATCCTGTGCTTTGGTTTCTAGCCGCGGTGATGGTCGGCCGGTGACGAACGCGCGGTGTTGTTCGTCACGGGGTTGACGATGCCGAGGGAGCGGGTTCGTCTTCCGCCTGTCCCGGTCGGTTCGCCACGTATAGCCGAGTACTCAAGCAGCCAGACGATAGCCGGTCTCAGACCGATGGTGCAAGACGGCGCGGTGGCTGCGGCTGCCGAGTCGCGCGAGCGTATACTCTACCCGCCGCGTCAAAGGACGGCACAGCATGAAGAATCCACTCTGTCGCTTCACGCTCGCTCTTGCGATGGCCATCGTCGTCGCGACCGTGCTGGTGCCGGCCCAACAGGGGACCATGGCGCCCGCCGACCGCCAGCGGCGCCTCGACCAGGAACAAGAGCTCCAGTCGATCGCCGTCGTCGATCGCAAGCTGATGGTGCCCATGCGCGACGGCGTGCGGCTGGCCACCGACGTCTATCGCCCGAGAAGCGCGACGGGGAAGGTGCCGATCGTGTTCGTGCGCACCCCTTACAACTTCAACTTCTGGGACGTACGCAACGGCGTGCCGGGCGACATGACCGCGGCCCTCACCGCCGTGAAGCGCGGCTACGCTTACGTCGTGCAGAACGAGCGCGGCCACTTCTTCTCCGAGGGCGACTACGACATCCTCGGCCCGCCGACGACCGACGGCTACGACGCGATCGCGTGGATGGAGAAGCAGCCGTGGTCGAACGGCAAGGTGGGGACGACGGGATGTTCGTCGACGGCGGAGTACCAGATGGCCGTCGCGGCCCAGGGGCATCCCGCGTACGCCGCCATGAACGTCCAGGGATTCGGCGCGGGTGTCGGCCGTGTCGGCCCCTACTACGAGCAGGGCAACTGGTATCGCGGCGGCGCCGTGCAGATGCTCTTCATAACGTGGATCTACGGCGAACAGAACCAGGTGCGGCCGATGTTTCCGCCCGACACGCTGCAGTCCGATCTCATCCGCGCGTCGAAGTCGTTCGACCTGGCGCAGCAGCTTCCGCCGGTGGACTGGCCGAAGGCGCTCTGGCACCTGCCGATGCAGGACATCCTGAAGAACGTGGACGGTCCGCGCGGCATCTTCGCGGATGCCATGCCGGTCGCGACCGGCGGCCGCATGGCCCAGCGCGCCCCGAACGATCCGGCCTGGTACAAGGGCGGACTCTGGCACGACAACATGCCGCTCGACGTCCCAGGCCTCTGGTTCATGTCGTGGTACGACGTGTCGGTGGGTCCGAACCTGACGATGTACAACCACGTGCGATCGCACGCCAAGCCAGAAATTGCGAACGAGCAGTGGGCGATCATCGCGCCCGTCGCGCACTGCTCGTACACCCGCGCGACCGAAGACACCATCGTCGGCGAGCGCAGCATGGGCGACGCGCGGCTCGACTATCAGGAGATCGTGTACGGCTTCTTCGACAAGTTCCTGAAGGGCGACAGCAGTCCCCGCCTCCAGAAGATGCCGAAGGTCACCTACTACACGATGGGCCTGAACAAGTGGCAGACGGCGGAGACATGGCCGCCGGCCGGCGCGCAGCCGATGACCTTCTACCTCGCCAGCAGCGGCAGGGCCAACTCGCTGAACGGCGACGGCTCGCTGGCGCCGGCGGCGCCCGAGACGGACCAGCCGGACGCCTTCACCTACGATCCGATGAACCCGGTCCTCTCGTACGGCGGGAACGTCTGCTGCACGGGCACGGCGATTCAGGCCGGCTCGTTTGATCAGCGCAAGATGGAGTCGCGCGCGGACGTCCTTGTGTTCACCTCGGAGCCGTTCAAGGAGGGCACCGAAGTGAGCGGGCCGATCGCGCCGACGCTCTACGTGTCGTCCGACGCGAAAGACACGGACTTCACGGTGAAGGTCCTCGACGTCTATCCGGACGGCAGGGCGTTCAACCTCGACGAGTCGATCCAGCGTATGCGCTATCGCGACGGCTACGACAAGCCGCTCGTGTGGATGGAGAAGGACAAGGTCTACAAGGTCGTGCTGCAGCCGCTCACCACGAGCAACTATTTCGGCGCCGGCCACCGGCTGCGGATAGAGGTGTCGAGCAGCAATTTCCCGCGCTTCGATCGGAACCTGAACACCGGCGGCAACAACTACGACGAGGCGGCGGGCGTCGTCGCGCACAACACGGTGCACCACTCGAAGCAGTACCCGTCGCAGGTGACGATCACCGTCGTGAAGAA
>JBKJRJ010000073.1:0-15371 GCA_046594705.1 Vicinamibacterales bacterium | reverse complement strand
CCGAGCGCGCCATCCACGAGCTGCGGGCGGCGGCGGAGACGGCGGTCGCCCGCTGATGCCCTCCTCGGTGTCCACGCTGCGGGTGCGCTACGCCGAAACCGATAAAATGGGGGTGGTTTACTACGCCAACTACCTGGTGTGGTTCGAGGTGGCCCGCGCCGACCTGCTGCGCTCCCTCGGCTGGAGTTATCGCGAGATGGAAGCCGCGGGCATCTCCCTGCCGGTGATCGAAGCCCGCTGCCGGTATCTCCGCCCGGCGCGCTACGACGATGAGATTGACGTGACGACGGAGGGACGAATGCTGTCACCGGTGCGGATGGAGTTTCACTACCAGGTGGTCCGGAAAGCGGACGAGATCGTCGCCGCCGAGGGCACCACCGTGCATGCCGCGCTCGACGCGTCGGGCAAGCCGTGCCGGCTGCCGGCGCGGGTGCGGGAGGTGTTCGCATGAAGGCCCTCGTCACCGGCGTGGCGGGGTTCATCGGCTCGCACCTCGCCGGCGCGCTGCTCGACCGGGGCGCCAGCGTCACCGGCATCGACGCCTTCACCGACTACTATGCGCGTGAGCTCAAGGAACGCAACCTCGCGGAGAACGCGCGGCGCGAGGGCTTCCGCTTCGTCGAGACGGCGATCCACGACGCCGACCTGCCGGCCCTGCTGGACGGCGTCACCCACGTCTTCCACCTCGCGGCGCAAGCCGGCGTGCGCAAGAGCTGGGGCAAGGATTTCTCGGTCTACACGACCAACAACGTCGAGGCCACCCAGATCCTGCTCGAGGCCTGCGTGGGCCGGCCGTTGACCCGCTTCGTGCACGCCTCGAGCTCCTCGGTCTACGGCGATCTCGCCGCGATCCCGATGCGCGAGGACGCGATGCCGCGGCCGGTCTCGCCCTACGGCGTGACCAAGCTCGCCGCCGAGCAGCTCGGCTACCTCTATCACGTCAACTTCGGCGTCCCGGCGGTCGCCATGCGCTACTTCACCGTGTACGGCCCGCGCCAGCGCCCCGACATGGCGTTCAACCGCTTTCTCCGCGCGGCACTGCATCACGACGCCATCACGTTGTACGGTGACGGCGGCCAGACGCGCGACTTCACCTTCGTGGCCGACGCCGTGGCCGCGACGATCGCCGCGGGCGACCGCGGTGTGCCGGGCACCGCCTATAACATCGGCGGCGGCTCCCGCGTCTCGATGCTCGATGTCGTCAAGATCATCGAACGCGTCGCCGGTCATTCTCTGACGGTCACGCGCGACGATGCGCAGAAGGGGGACATGCGCGACACCTATGCCGACACGTCCCTCGCCCGGAACGATCTCGGGTTTTCCCCGACAGTCTCGCTCGAAGAAGGGATCCAGGCGGAGTATCGATGGCTGCAATCGGCGCCTGTACTGGTATGAAGAACACACTGAAAATTCTGGCGATCGTGCTCCTGGCGGCCCTGTCGATGACGGCGGCGGCGTGCGCGTCCGGCGGGCCCAAGAAGCCGCCGGTCGGCAGCCTCGAGCCCGACAAGTTCCTGTTCGAACGCGGTAACGAGAGCCTGGAAAAGAGACGCTGGCTGGTGGCGCGGGAGTACTACCGGCAGCTGATCGACAGCTATCCGCAGAGCCCGTACCGGGCCGACGCGAAGCTGGGGCTGGGCGACTCCTATCTCGGCGAGCGCTCGGGCGAAACGTTCGTGCTGGCGATCAACGAGTTTCGCGAGTTCCTGAACTTCTACCCGACCCACGACCGCGCGCACTATGCGCAGTTCAAGCTGGCGCTGGCGCATTTCAACCAGATGCGGGCGGCCATGCGTGACCAGACCGAAACGCGCGACGCCATTCGCGAGCTGCAGGCCTACATCACGCGGTTTCCGGACAAGGATTTGATCGGCGAGGCCCGGCTGAAGCTGCGGGAAGCGAAAGACCGCCTGGCCGACTGGGACGCCGGCGTCGCACTGCACTACTTCCGCATCAAGTGGTATCCCGGAGTGGTCGGACGGCTGGTGCCCCTGATCGCGGCCGACCCGGAATACACCCGGCGTGACGCGGTGTACTTCTATCTCGGTGAATCGTTCGTGAAGATCAGCCGCCCGGCCGAAGCGCTGCCCTACTTCGAACGGCTGGTGAAGGAATTCGAGCAGAGCGAGTTCCTCGAGCCCGCCACTCGACGCATCGCGGAACTCAAGGCACTCCCGGCCGCCGCGCCGGGGAAAGGAACCCGGCCATGACGCTCTTGATCGCCCTGTGGATCGCCTCGTCGCCGTTTGTCCCGGCGCAGGAGCTGGCGCCGGTCGCGCGGCCGGCCCTGCTCGAGCAGATGGCGTGTGCGCCGTCGGGCCACCCCGTGCCGCCGCTCGCCGGTCTTCTCGTGCTCGGGGGCTACGTGCAGGGCCGCATGATGTTCGGCCCGGGCGACGCGGTGATCATCAACGCCGGCACCATCCAGGGGCTGCAGCGCGGCCAGCAGTTCTTCGTCCGGCGCCCGATTCGCGACGCCTCGAAGAAGCAGCCCAAGGTCGGCGCCCTCTATGGCGTCCACACCGCGGGATGGCTGACGGTGGTGGACGTCAAGGACAGCATGGCGGTGGGCCAGGTGACCCATGCGTGCGACGGGATCCTCGAGGGGGATTTCCTCGAACCCTACGTGGCGCCGGTGATGCCCATGGCGGCGCTCACGGGCACGGCCGACTACCAGCACCCCGGACAGATCATGATGGCCGACGAGCGGCGGCAAACGGGATACGCCGGTCTGGTGATGCTGATGAACCTGGGCTCGGAGCACGATGTCCGCGCCGGGCAGCTGCTGACGATCTATCGCGAGACTCTGGGCGGGCAGGGACCGATCGTGGATGTCGGCCGCGCCACCGTGCTCAGCGTCACCGGGCAGAGCTCACTCGTCCGGATTGACTCGTCGCGCCAGGCGGTCTATGTCGGCGACCTGGTGGCGATTCACCGGATCACGCCGTAGGCCTACAGCCCGATACGGGCGAAGCGCCGGTAGTAATCGATGCCTGAGATGGTGGCGGTGAGCATCGCGACCCACAGCGCGAGCGTCCCGATCACGTAGAACTGCCGCAGGTGCTCCTGGCCCAAAATGAGGGCCAGGATGGCCGTCACTTCGGCGGCCATCTTCACTTTGCCCATCGGCGACGCGGCAATCACCACGCCCTTACCGTGGGCGAGGCTCCGCAACACCGTGACGGCGAATTCCCGCCCCAGGATCACCGCGACCATCCACGCCGGCGCCAGGTCCATCTGCACCAGCGAGACCAGGGCGGCGGTAATGAGGAGCTTGTCGGCGAGGGGATCCATGAGCTGGCCGAGGGTGGTGATCTGCTTGCGGCGTCGGGCCAGGTAGCCGTCCAGCACATCGGTGAGCGCGGCGATGCCGAAAATCGCCGCCCCGACCAGCTCTTTGCGCACGCCGAAGATCAGCCGGCCTTCGAATTTCGTCAGCAGCACCACGACCAGCAGCGGGACCAGGAAGATCCTGCCGACGGTCAGCGCATTCGGAAGGTTCATTCGTGGCGCGATTCTATCAAAAGAGTAGAATTGGGGATTGTCATGAAGGCCATCCTGCTCGCCGGAGGCAAGGGGACGCGGTTGCGGCCGTTGACGGTCCATACGCCCAAGCCCATCGTCCCCATCCTGAACCGGCCGTTCCTGTATTACCAGATCGATCTCCTGAAGCAGATTCCCGAGATTGACGAGGTCATCCTCAGCCTCAACTACCAGCCGCGCCGCATCGAGGAGATCTTCGGCGAAGGCGAAGGACTTGGCATCCGTGTCCGCTACGTGGTCGAGCCGATGCCGCTCGGCACCGGCGGCGCCATCCGCTACGCCGGGGACTCTTTGACCGAATCGGTCGTCGTGTTCAACGGCGACGTGCTTACCCAGATCGATCTCGCGGCTGTGCTGCGCCTGCACCGCGAGCGCAAGGCCAAGGCGACCATCGTGCTGACGCCGGTCGACAACCCGCGCGCCTACGGCCTGGTCGAGACCGATGGCGACGGCAACATCCAGCGTTTCCTCGAGAAGCCCGGTGAAGACGAGATCACCTGCAACACGATCAACGCCGGCATCTATGTGCTCGAGCCCGACACCTTCGACCGGATCCCCAAGGACACGGCCTGGTCGATCGAACGCAGCTTCTTTCCGTCGCTGATCGAGCGCGGCGAGACGTTCGTCGCCTACGTTTATGACGGCTACTGGATCGACATCGGCACGCAGGCGAAGTACATGGAGGTCCACCACGACATCATGGCCGGCCGCTATTCGGCGCCGCCGTTCAACGGCCGGCCCTCGGCCTGGGTCTCACCGGACGCGCGCGTCGAGGACGGCGCGGAGATCATCGGCCCCTGCTTCATCGACGAAGGGGCGGTGATCAAGACCGGGGCGCGGATCCTCCCCTACTCCGTGATCGGCAAGCAGACTCACGTGGAAGAAGGCGCGACCGTAGACGGCTCGATCATCTGGCCGAACGGCTGGATTGGGCCCGACGCGTCAATCAAGGGATCGATACTCGGCCGCAACTGCCACGTCGGCCGCAGCGCCGTCATCGCATCCCCGGCGGTGCTGGGCGACAAGACCGTCATTACCGATTACAGCAAACTCTGATCGCCAGTCCAGTCCAACCTCCAGACTCCCACCGCCAAACCCTATGATCAACCCCAGCATCTTCAAGGCCTACGACGTCCGCGGTCTCTATCCCCAGGAGGTCAACGAGGACGCCGCCAGGCTCATCGGCCGCGGCTTCGTGGCATTCCTCGGCGCCACCCGCATTGCGGTGTCGCGCGACATGCGGCTGTCGTCCCCCGCCATGGCGGCGGCGTTCATCGACGGCGCGACGCTCCAGGGCGCCGACGTGGTGGACTACGGCATGATGGGCACCGACATGATGTACTTCGCCGTCGCGCGGGACGGCCATGACGGGGGCGTCCAGATCACGGCGTCGCACAACCCGAAGGAATACAACGGCATCAAGATGGTGCGGAAGGATGCCTTCCCGTTGTCCGGTGAGGCGGGCATCAACGACATCCGCGACCTGATCGCCGGGGGCGCGCTGCCGCCGCCGGCGGCGACGCGCGGAACCGTCACCACCCGGAATGTCGTGGACGACTACATCCGGCACGTCCTGTCGTTCATCGACCTCCCTGTGCTGACGCCCTTCAACGTGGTGCTCGACGCGGGCAGCGGCATCGCCGGCATGGTGGCGCCGCTCCTGTTCAGGCACATTCCGACCAAGCGGCTGACGACGCTGTGCTTCGAGGTGGACGGCACCTTCCCGAACCACGAGGCCAACCCGCTGATCGAGGAGAACCGGCGCGACATCACCGAGCGGGTGATCGCGGAACACGCCGACATCGGGATCGCGTGGGACGGCGACGCCGATCGCTGCTTCTTCCTCGACGGCGAGGGAGAGTTCGTGCCGGGCGACTTCGTCACGGCGCTGCTGGCCGAAGCCTTCCTGATCAAGAGCCCCGGCCAGAAGATTGTCTACGACGTGCGCGCCAGCTACGCGGTCAAGGACACCGCCGCCAAGTACGGCAGCGAGGCGCTGATGAACCGCGTCGGGCACGCCTTCTTCAAGAAGCGCATGCGCGAGGAGAATGCCATTTTCGGCGGCGAGGTCACCGGGCACTACTACTTCCGCGACAACTTCTACGCCGACAATGGCTTCATCCCGGCGTTGCTGATCCTGGAGCTGATGTCGCGCCAGGGCAAGACCCTGCGCGAACTGCTCGCGCCACTGCGGGAGAAGTACTTCATCTCGGGCGAGATCAATACCAAGGTCGCCGACATGCACAAGGCGCTGGAGAAGATCGACGGGCTCGCCGCGACCTACCAGGCCGGCACGGTCTACACCATGGACGGCATTTCGGTTGAGTTCCCCGACTGGCACTTCAACGTGCGCGGCTCGAACACCGAGCCCATGCTCCGCCTCAACCTCGAGGCGACCACCGCGGCGCTGATGCATGCCAAGCGGGACGAGGTGCTGGCGTTTATTCGAAGTTAGGCCCAAAGCCTGATAAAATCCTCGACACGCGGGCTTAGCATAGTGGTAATGTCCTGGCTTCCCAAGCCAGTCAGACGGGTTCGATTCCCGTAGCCCGCTCCATCGTTACAGTCATACAGACATGAATCTCGGCGGCACATTCGATCTCCAGGTCGATCCCGCTGAGGCGGCTCGCCGCAAGCGGACGCGGCTGGTCCATCTCAACACCCGTGTCATCCCCCAACTGCGCGCGCTCGGGTTCGGGTTCGTCCTCGCCTGCGCCCTGCTCCACAACGCCTTCATCTATCCCGGTCCCGAGACGTTCTCGTGGTCCCCGTGGTTCCGGCTGGCCGCCATCGTCGGGGTCTACACCCTGGCCTCCTGGTACATGCTGTATTTGTTCTACGAGGACCTCAGCGCGACCCTGGACCTCGGGACGGTGTTGCTCGCCACCGACATGGCGGCGTATTCAGTGGTGATCTATTTCACCGGCGCGCAACACAGCTGGATCTTCTTCCTGCCGCTGTTCCGCGTGATGGATCAGACGACCACGTCGTTCCGGCGCGCGCTGGCCTTCGCGCACCTCGCCCCGGCGAGCTACGCGGCGGTCGTGGTCTATGTCGTGCTGGCCAGGCACGAGGCGATCGTGCCGGCCGCCGAGATCGCCAAAATCCTGTTTATCTACCTCGGCAGCCTGTACATCGCGGCGATCGCGCGCACCGGAGACGAGCGCCACCGGCGGGCGTCCGAGATCATCCGTCTCGCGCGCGGCCTGATCCACGAGCTCGAGGAGAAGTCCCAGGCGCTCGAGCGGTCGTCGGGGCAGCTGCACGACGCGCTCGACCAGCAGGCAGACCTGCACAAGGAGAACTCGCGGCTGTTCGCCGCTACGGAAGCGCGGGAGGCGAGACTCTCCCAGATTCTTCATTCCACGTCGGACGGCATCATCTTCGTCGGCCAGGACGGCTGCATCGAGGCAGCCAACGTTCGCGCCGGGGACCTGCTCGGGTTCGATCCGAAAACGGTCATCGGGCTCGACGTGATGCGGATCCTCGCCCGGCTCTATTCCCTGGGCGACGGCGACAGCTTCGGCGTGACGCTCAAGGCGCTCCTCGCGGAGCCCGGTCCTGGCGCGCATGGCGATCTGCAGCAGCCCGCGACCGGCCGGGTCTTTCACTGGGTGGCGCAGCCGACCCGCGACTCCGGCGGCAACACCGTCGGTCTCACGTTCACCTTTCAGGACGTCACGCCCACCCGC
Organism: Vicinamibacterales bacterium; assembly: GCA_046594705.1. Taxonomy (GTDB): domain Bacteria; phylum Acidobacteriota; class Vicinamibacteria; order Vicinamibacterales; family 2-12-FULL-66-21; genus JAICSD01. The sequence continues at coordinate 8,136 of JBKJRJ010000073.1, read as the reverse complement.
GATCTGGTGCGCCAGCTGGAGGACAAGTCACGCCTGCTGGACGAAGCCCGTCGCAAGGCCGAGGAGGCCAACCGCGCCAAGGGGGAGTTCCTGGCGAACGTCACCCACGAGGTGCGCACGCCGCTCAGCGCGATCATCGGCATGGCGCAGGTGATGATCGAGGCGCCACCCACCGAGGACCGGATCACGATGATCCGGCGCATCAAGACGGCCGCCGAATCGCTCCTCGCCATCATCGGCGACATCCTCGACTTCTCGAAGATCGACTCGCGCAAGCTGACCCTCGGCCGCGAGCCGCTCGCCGTGCGCGCCGTCATGCAGGACGTGCTCGATACGGTGCAGGTCACCGCGGCCGAGAAGGGGCTCACGCTCGGCCTCGATGTGTTGCCCGAGGTGCCCGACGCGCTGGTGGGCGACGCGCTGCGGCTGCGCCAGGTGCTGCTCAACCTGATCGGCAACGCGATCAAGTTCACGGAAACCGGCGAGATCCGGATGCGCGTCGATATCGCGTCCCAGCTGCCCGGGGAAGTCTGCCTGCACTTCGCCGTCATTGACACCGGCATCGGCATCCCGCGCGACAAGCAGGAGATGGTGTTCGAGGCGTTCGCCCAGGCCGACGGTTCGTCGGCCCGCCGCTTCGGCGGGACCGGGCTCGGCCTGTCGATTTCGGCCCGCCTCGTGGAACTGATGGGCGGCGACATCTGGGTCGAGAGCGAGGTCGGACGCGGCTCGGCCTTCCGATTCACCGCGAACTTCGGCGTGCAGGGCGCGGTCGAGACGCCCGCGCCCGAGCCTCCCGAGCAGCACATCCGAGCCATCACCGTGCTCGTCGCCGAGGACGAGCAGGTGCACCGCGAGCTCGTCGCCCACCTGCTGCGCTCACGGGGGCATCATGTCGTCACGGCCCGCAACGGACGCGAGGCGCTGATCGAGCTGGCGCGTCATCCGGTGCAGATCGTGCTGCTCGACCTGCAGATGCCGGAGATGGACGGGCTCCAGCTGGCCTCGGCGATCCGGAGCTGGGAGCGCGGCCAGGGTGGCCACTTGCCCCTGGTCGCGATGACCGCCTCCGTGATGTCGAAGGATCTCGAGCAGTGCCACGCGGCCGGCATCGACGAAACGCTCATCAAGCCGATTCCCCGCGAGCGGCTGTTCCGGATGGTGGAGAGCCTGGCGACCGACACCGAGCCGTCGGTCCTGCCGCCGCCCGAGCTCGCCGGGCGCGCGGCCTTCCTCGACGGCCTCGGCAACGACACCAGCCTGGCCAGACGCCTCATCGACCTGTTCCTGCAGGACAGCGGCCGTCTCGTCGACGAGATCAGCCGCGCCATCATCGATCGCGACGCCGAACGCCTGCGCCGCGCGGCGCACACGCTCAAGGGCTCCGTCAGCAACTTCCCGCCCGGCGCCGCGCGCGACACCGCCGCCCGCATGGAGCTGATCGGCTTCGACGGCGACTTCGACGCCGCCCAGGATGTCTTCCCGGTGCTGGAAAAAGAAATCGCGCGGCTCCGCGAATTGCTGCCGACCCTGTTCTGATCGGGTCGGCCTCGCCGCGGAGGCCCCGATGGTCGTTCACGGCGTGACGCGGATCGCCACCAGTGTCTTCTGGGTGTCCGTCCCCGTCGTGGTGGACAGTTCCACCACGTAGTCACCGGGCCCGAGCGGCGCGAGCGTGAGGTCGGCGGTCAGCCAGCGCTGGCCGGTCGCGGCGTCGGTGCGCTCGCCGGCGACGACCGGCACGGCGGTCTTCGCGCCGTTGCGATCGAGCAGCGCGCCCGTCCAGACCGCGGCGGCGGGGCCGGCCTCCATTTCCATCCGGATGCGGTCGCTGCGCGGGAAGATCCGCCCGGCGGCGGGCTGGATCTGGTTGCCGGTGGACGGACCACGATGAAACACCACCGGCTCGCCGGCGCCGCGCACGGTCTTGCGCCCGGCCGCCCGCGCGTCGCTTTCGATCGAGCCCAGCGCGCGGTTGACCGCCAGCTTCGCCGCCGGCACGATCGCCGCTGCCGCCTCGCGTGACTTGGCGACTTCCGCGGCTGTGGCGGCGCTGTAACCCCGCCGCGCGCGCACCTCGATCCCGGGTCGTTTCGATCGCACGGTGATGGCGCGGAACTTCCCGTCCAGCTTACTGTTGGTGGAGTAGTAGCCCATCAGGTAGTACGACGTCAGGTCGTCGGCCACCCGCCGCAGCTGCTTCTTCAGATCGTTGCTCCCGATCAGCGCGAGGCCGTCCGTGTTGAGCGCCAACGCGCGCAGGGATTCGTTGCGCGTGCGCAGCTGCGCGAAGTCCGCCGCGGGCGGTAGCGGCGGCGCCGGACCGATGGGCGTGTCGAACGCCGCCAGCCCCCGCGGATCGACCGGGTAGAAGCTCACGTTCGCCCGGTTGGCTTCACCGAACAGGTTCCGGAACGCCAGGGCGTTGTCGGCCATGGCGAGCTCCATCTTGTCCTTCTCGCATTCCGTGCGATCGCTCGGCCCATAGCCGCCGTTGTTGACCCGCGTCGTCAGTCCGCCGCCCGGGCCCACGCCGACCGGGGGCGGGCTGCCGGGAATGGCGTCCGAGCCGCCGCCCTGGCCCGTGCGGAGGAGCGTCAAGCTCTGGTCCGGGCGATACAGCACCCAGCCGTCAGTGACCGTGATCACGGCGGTGCGTCCCTCGCGCACGGCGGCCATGTGCCGAATCAAGTCCCGCACGCTGTCGAGGACGATCCGCTCACGACGACGGGCGATCAACGATGCCGCGAGAGCGGACGGGTGCCGCAGCTCGCCCTGCATCGGAGGAAAGCACGCGTCGTAGAGTTTTTCCCGCTCGTCCAGCACGATGGTATTCCGGCGGCCCCAGGCCCAGTTGCTCCGGAGGGCGTCCTCGATAACCCTGGTGCGGCGACCGAACGAGAGCTGCGACGGGCTCATCTCGGGAGTGATCACCGCGACGAGATCGTCCTCGCCCATCATGCGCTGCATCAGGTCGATGAGCGGCTCCTTGATGGCGTGCGAGCCCTCGACGCCGACGTGCTCGATATCCAGGTAGATCACGAACACTCGGCGGCGTGGATCGGCGGCCAGTTGATTCGCCGCGGCGACACTGCTCGGCTCGACCAGCGCCTCCTGCGGTCCGGCGGGGGTCACCACGATGTGCTCGAAGCTGTCGATCTTCTGGGGAGTGTTGTCTTCGAGGATCTGGAAGTCCTCGGCGGAAAGGTCCTGAACCGGCACACCGCCCTTCGTCGCGTAGGCATCCACGCGCACGAGACTGGTCTCCGCGCGGAATCGCGGCGGCTGCTGCTGTGGTGACTGGGGAGGTGACGACGAAGGGGGCGGCCCCACGGCTTGCGCAAGCAGGAAGGCGCCGAGAGCACACACACGGGAGGACTGAAACACGGCGCACCTCGCGAACAGCGGCCTGGCAGCGCGGAGTGTACTACAGCCCGACGCCGGCCGTCGTGATTCGCGGCGACACGGACGACCGGCCGGCGCAAAATGCGCGGAAACGGGGCGTGGCCGCGCTGGCGTCAATCTTGTAGAGGTGCCGCCGTTCAGAACCCGGGGGGTGATCCGTGAGAGACAAACGCGAGGCGGAAGACTGGACGGGCGAGCGCTGGAGAAGCGAAGGGCGTTTGGTGGGCCTGGAATTCACCGACACGTCCGTCGAGCAGGCGCCGCCCCTGTGGAAGGACCTGATGCTGGCCTCGGTCTTGGCGGTCCTGCTCTGGGGCGCGGCGGCCCTCGTATTCACGTAGACACGTCCAGGCCATCCACTCCTCCTGAAACATCTCCGTCACGACGACATCCGTGTCGTGCAGGACGCGTACCTCGACAGGCATGCTCCCGCCGAGGACGACACAACGCACAGCCGTCGCGCGGCGCTTGAGACACCACACACGACGCGCGCGCCAGGCTGCATGGCTTCGCTCGACACGGGGGACCTGCCGAAAAAGAGGGAGACAGCGGCAGTGTATGCCCCTATGATGGGCGCCCGCGACCTGAACATTGGCTGACCTCCCCGATTTGTGTGACGTGGCGATTGTCGGGGCCGGCGCCGCCGGCTTGGCAACCGCGATTTTTGCCGCCCGCGCCGAGCCGTCGGCCCGAATCGCCGTGCTCGACGGCGCCGCGAAACCCGGCGCCAAGATCCTGGTCAGCGGCGGCGGCCGCTGCAATGTCACCAACGCCGTTGTGGCGGACACCGACTTCTGGGGCGGCAAACGCACCATCGTCCGCCGGGTGCTCCGTGCCTTGCCGGTTGCCGAGACGGTGACCTTCTTCCTGGAGCTCGGCGTGCCGCTCCATGAGGAGGCCGGGGGGAAACTGTTCCCTGACTCCAACCAGGCGCGGGCCGTGTTGAATGGCCTGATGTCCGGGCTCGGCCCCGCGAGACTGTTCCCGGGGACGCGCGTCCACTCGGTGTTGCGCGGCGAGGCGGGCTTCGTCATCGAGACCTCACGCGGCCGGGTCGAGGCCAGTACCGTGGTGCTGGCGACCGGCGGCCGTTCACTGCCCAAGACAGGGAGCGACGGCGGCGGCTACGACATCGCCCGCGCCCTCGGCCACGCCATCGTCGAGCCCGCGCCCGCGCTGGCGCCGCTGGTCATCGACCCGGCCACGCCCTACAGCATTCATCACGGCCTGTCCGGCATCGCCGTCGACGGCGAGCTGTCGATCTGGATCGACGGGAGCCTCGAGACGCGGCTGTCGGGCGCGCTGCTCTGGACCCACTTCGGCGTCAGCGGACCGGTGGCGCTCAACGCGTCGCGGCACTGGGCGCGGGCGCGGCTGGACAAGCGCCCCGTTCGTATCACTCTCAACTTCTACCCTCGCGAGAGCTTCGACGAGGTGGACGCGCGATGGGTCGCCGCAGTCGCGGCTCGGCCGCGTGCCTCGACGCGTAGTGTGCTCGCAGCCGACCTTCCCGACGCCATCGCGCTCGCGGTGCTGGACGTGATGGGTATCCCTCCCGATCAGGCGATCGCATCACTCACGCGCGACGATCGACGCCGGCTGGTGCACGCGCTGACCGAGTGGCCGCTGCCGGTGACCGGGACCCGGGGCTACAACTACGCCGAGGTCACTGCGGGCGGTGTCGATCTCGGCGAGATCGACCCGGGGACGATGGAGTCGCGCTTCTGCCCTGGCCTGTTTCTGGTCGGCGAAATCCTCGACGTGGACGGCCGGATCGGCGGCTTCAATTTTCAGTGGGCGTGGTCGAGCGCGTTCGTGGCGGCCCGCGGATTGAGTGTCCGCCTGCGGGACGCAACTGCGCGGCTATGAACGGTGTGGCGAGCCGATCGTGATGAACGCGAAGGCTGAGCTTCCCGAGGCGCTCAAATATCTGCGCCACGGGATATTGATTAGCAGGGCGCGTCGACGATGGGGTTACACTCCGGCAGGGGGTATGCCGGTGAACTCGACGACTCGTCCAAAAGCCGCCGCCTGGCTGATCGTTTCGCTGCTTGGAATCGCGGGCGTCGCGGCGCAAGCGCCCACACCGCCCGTGAAGCCGAAGCCGGCCGCCAAGCCGCCCGCAACCAGGCCGGCCAGGCCGTCGTCAGCCAAACCGTCGTCGGCCAAACCTGTTGCACCCGAGGTCAAGCCGCCCGATCCCCCGAAGCTGCAGCAGTGGAAAGTGGTCTCGCGCTACGTCGCCGACAGCGTCGAGACGCTGACGACGGTGTATGCCGGGGGGAAGCGGCAACGGGTGGAGCTGCCGGGCGGCACCGCGATCGTGACGCAGTGCGATCTGTCGCGCACGGTGCAGATCAATGATCGCGCGCGCGCCTACGCCCTGGTGCCTTTCTCGACCCAACCGGCCGCGCCAGCCGCGGCCGCCGGCTCGACTCCGAAGCCGGGGGCCAGCGTGCTGGTGACGACGACCGGTAGCGATACCGGCGAGCGGCGCGAAATGTTCGGGCAACAGGCCCGCCACTTGAAGCTCGTCACCACCACCGAGCCCACGCCGCAGGCGTGCGACAAGAAAAAGGGGCGCATCGAGACCGACGGATGGTTCGCCGACATTCCCGAGCTGCAGGAGTGCGCCGGAGCGAAAGCCGTTCGCACCGCGGCGGAGCCGGCCGGTAGCTGCCGCGATCCTCGCGTCGAAGAGCGCGCAGGGATCGCCGTGGATGGTTTTCCGCTGGCGTATACCGTCGTCGCGTTCGACGGCGCCGGCAAGGAACTCTCGAAACTGATCGTTGAAGTCACCGCGCTCACGCGCGAGGATTTCACGGAGCCGCTGTTCGAACCGACCGCCGGCTTCACGGCTCTTGCGGATGCCGACGCGCTCATGGCAGCGGCGCGCGGCGCCGAGCTCGCGGCGCTGGGCACCACGCCGAAGCTGGTCGGCATGATCCGAATTGGTGTCGCGCCGCCGGGCGACAAGAGCGGCAAGGCGGGCGCGACCGAGGCAGTGCGCGCAGACCTGCTCGAAAGTTTCAACGCCCGGCCGTTCGAAGCGGTCGCGCTGTCCGCGGCTACGTTTGAGGAGCAGATCGCTGAAGCACGCAAGAAAGACTGCGACTACGTGGTCAGGCCGGAGCTCGGATCGTTGACGACCGGCGCGTCCGGCAAGATCGGCGGGCTGGTTCGCCGCGCATCCGGGGGCGGCACCCCGTCGGAGATTCACGAGGCCGGGGTGGCGATGGAGTTGATCCCGGTGAGCGCGGCGGCGCCCAAGACGAAAAAAGTGACCGCCTCCGCGAAGACGGGCGCGTTCACGTGGCGGCGCGCCGTCGGCCTGGCCCGTTTCGCGGGAAAGATCTACTTCGGCATGACGGGCGGCATGATGACCACCCTCATGAGCTCCTCGGGTGCCGCCGGCGGCGGTCCGCTGGGGGGCGGCGACCCCACCGTCAACGCCATCATGTCGCTGCTCGGCCCCTCGGGGAGCGAGCCGTCAGACGACCTCACCACGCCCGCGGCGGTGGTGGCGGCGGCGTTCCAGAAGGCGGCAGCGGATGTCATGAAGGAGCTGCGGCCGAAGTAGCGAGCGCGACGAGCGCGGCCACCTGACGGGCGTGCACGCGCGACGTGTTCCCCGCGCCGACGCGCGCGGCCCGGCCGACGTGCGCTTCCGGGAACCCGGCGGCCGCGAGATCGCGCAACGCGTCGCGGTGCACGCCCCCGCCGGGAAGAATCATCTGCACCACCGGCGCCACCCGCTGAAGTGTCTGCAGCCGCGCGAACCTCGTGGGCCAGTCTCCGACCCCACCCGATGTCAGCACCCGATCGATGCGGAGCTCCCCCGCCAGGGCTCTCAACGCGAGCAGCGGATCCGCCGCCTGGTCGAACGCGCGATGAAACGTCACCGCCGTCGTCAGCGTCCCGAGCGCCTGGCGGAGCGGGCTCAGATCGGGAGCGCCGTCGCGCAGGAACCCGAGCACGAACCCTGCCGCGCCGTACTCACACGCGGCTCGCGCGACGGTCTGGAGGCGTGCGGGCTCGGCAGGATCGGCCAGCACGAACGGTTCGGCGTCCCGGAGCATCACACGAACCGGAATGCGAACGGCCTTGACGACCGCGTCGATCAGCGCAAGGCTTGGCGTCAGGCCGCCACGTTCCAGATCTCGCACGAGTTCGATCCGGCCGGCGCCCCCCTGCTCCGCCTCGTGGGCGTCTTCAACGGTCTCGGCAATCACTTCGATCAGCATGCGAGTCCGCCCGGGGAGCCCATGGCCGTGGGGCATGTAGCGCGCCGCAGGGTGATGGCGATGGCTGCGATCATGGGGGACAGCGATTCTAACCCCCGCCGGGCATCGGTGCCGCTCACCGGACGACGAGTGTTCCGCTCAGCATCCCCATGCCGCACTGAAAGGACGTCTCACCCGCGCGTGGCGTGAACTCCACGGCGACAGGCTGATCAAGGGGCAGCATCCGCCGGATGCCGTAGGCGGGAAATACCACCTCCGTGCCGCACGTCGCATTGGTGGTCCGGGTGAACGTGACGCGCGCGGGAACGCCGGCGACGAGTGACAGCGCCTTGGGCTCCAAACCCTCTGCGGTCACCCGCACGGATGCCAGCTGAGGCGACGCGACTGGACGAATCCCGAGCCGTTCGGCCTCCGCCCGCAGCGCGAAGGAGCCTTGGCTGACGACTTTGTCCCCCGCGGACAGGCCACTCAGCACGGTCACCCGATC
>JBKJRJ010000397.1:0-3376 GCA_046594705.1 Vicinamibacterales bacterium | reverse complement strand
CGCAGCAGCCGGGCGGTGAGCTCCGGCTCGATATCGAAGCCGACGCAACGCAGGCGCAGGCCAGCGAGCGCTTCCCGGCGCATCACCTTGTAGGCGGTTTCCATGTCGGTCAGCCGGCCGCCGAACAGCAGGTTGGTCAGCATCGTCAGGAGGCGGTTCGCGCTGCGCGTCCTTCTCGACACCCGGGAGGTCGGCGCCAGGAAACGGGAGCCGTAAACGACGTCGGCCCGGTTCTCGAGGATCGGCTGCAGCAGCCTGGTGTATTCCGCGGGATCGAGTTCCAGGTCGGCGTCCTGGATCAGGAGCACGTCGCCGGTGGCGAAGGCGAGGCCCATGCGGACGGCGGCCCCCTTCCCGAGGTTGATCGGGCTGTGGTAGACATGGACCGGCAGGTGAGCCGGGAGCCTGCGTTCGTCGATGGCGCGGCGGGTGCCGTCGGTGGAGCCGTCGTTCGCGATGATGATCTCCATCTCGATCCCGCGGAGGTCGACGGAGGCCACGCGTTCGAGGACCTCCTGGATTGTCTGTTCCTCGTTGTAGACCGGAATGATGACGGATAAACGCATGCGCCGCAGCGCCACTATACGCTACGGCGCCGGCCGGCTCTTGCTCGCCGCGGGCGCGCTGGCCCTGCTGTGGGCCGCCGTCACGCTGCTGAGCGGGGGCTTCTCAGCGCGGCTCGGATTGCTTGTGCTGTCCTCCAGAGACCCCGTCCGTCCACTCGTGGCGGGCCTCGGGCTGCTGATGGCCGCGCGCCTTCTCCTTCCTGCCGCGGACTTCCGGCGCACCGTTCGGACACTGCGTGGCGAGGGAGACCGGCTGGCGGCGAGGATCGCGCTGGCGGCGGCCGCCGGAGTGCTGATTGTCGCGGTCGCGTGGAACACGCGCGCCGCGGGCGGATCGGATTCCTCGTGCTACGTGTTGCAGGCGGAGGCCTTTGCGCAGGGACGGGTGTCGCTCCCGAGTCCGCTGGCGGAGGTTCTTCCAGGCGCCACTCCCGCCATGTTCGCGCCCACCGGGTTCGTACCTTCCCGCGCCGCGCCGTTCGCGCCGGTTCCGATCTGCGGTCCCGGCCTGGCGCTGGTCATGACCGCCGTTTCGGTCGCGGGGCGCAGTGCGCTGTTTCTCGTGGTGCCCGCGTTCGCCGCTCTCGCCGTCTGGCTGACGTTCCTGCTGGGACGCCGGCTGGCCGATGGCGTCACGGGGGCGGCGGCGGCGGTGCTCCTGGCGACCAGCCCGATCTTTCTCTACCAGTCGGTTCAGCCGATGAGCGATGTGCCGGCGGCCGCGCTGTGGCTCGCGGCGCTGGTGTCGTTGATCGGGGCGCGCTGCGGCGCGCATGAGGCCCGGGGGCAGGTGGTAGCCGGGCTGTGCGCGTCGGCCGCAGTACTGATGCGCCCGAACATCGCGTTGATCGTCCTGCCGCTCCTGGCACTGCTGCGCCACCGGCGCGGCTGGGTCCGCATGGCCGTCGCGGCGGTGCCAGGCCTGGCGGCGATGGCGTGGCTCAATGCGGCCCGCTACGGGTCGCCGCTGGCGTCCGGCTATGGCAGCACCGATGCGCTGTTCTCCTTCGCGCATGTGGCGCCCAACCTGGCGCGGTATCCCCGCTGGCTGGTCGAAACCGAGACGCCGTTTGTCGCGCTGGCGATCCTGGCGCCGTGGTGGGCGTGGCGGCACCCCGACCGGCGGCGTTCCATCCTGGTGTCCCTCGTCGCGGTGGTGCTGACCGCGGCGACGTATTTCGCCTACACCGTGTTTGACGAGTGGTGGTACATCCGCTTTTTACTTCCAACGCTGCCGGTGCTGGCTGTCTGCAGCGTCGCGGTCCTGCTCGAGTTCTTACGGAACCACTCGCGCGTGCGCGCGGGCGCCGCCATGGCCGTCTGCGCCATCGTGGGTGCCTGGCACGTGGATCTCGCCCGCACGCATCACGTGTTCGATCTGCAGGCGCTGGAGTCGCGGTTTGTCGTGACGGGGCGCTACGCGTCGCGCTCGCTCCCGGTGGCTGCAGTTGTCCTGGCCGTGCAGCAGAGCGGCAGCCTCCGTTTCCATGGCGGCCGCGAGACGATCGCATGGGATGCGATTGCGTCGGACGCGCTCGACCGCACCATCGCGTGGCTGCGCGCGAACGGGCGCGCCGCGGTGATTGCGCTCGAGGATGGGGAGGAGGCGCGTTACCGCGCGCGCTTTGCGGGCGAGCGTTACGGGGCGCTGGACTGGCCGCCGTCTGCGGTGGTGCATGCCCCGGTGCGGGTGCGGATTTATGATCCCGCAGGACGCGATGACTACGTCAACGGGCGTCCGCGCCCCACAGAGGACGTGCGATGAAGCAGTGTGAATAGCCGGGCTTGATCTCTGCCTGGTGGATCCCTATACTTCTCTCTTCCCCTCACGCTCGCGGGTCTGACCATGAGGAACGGCTGGCGGGTACGTTCGCGGCGGTTGACAGCCACCTTGGCGGATCGTATAGTGAGTGGGTTCGGCGCGGTCCGCCGGACGCTGTCTCAGTAAGACTTCTCGGCCGACCAATCCCCGACGTAAGCCGGCGGTAATCGTGAGAGAAGGAAAGGGCTTGACAAGGCCCTTTTTGCTTACTAAGATTGGAAGGTTCCCCTAAAGACGGTCTGCGTCGCAGGGGGAGCAGCCCGACCGAGCGAGTTTTTGGGCACGGTCGAGCACCAAGCCGGTTCTTTGAAAACTAGATAGAACGTGCAAGCACTACGTCCACCGAAGCCGCAAGGCGACGGTGGACAAACCCGTCGAGTATCAGCGGGTGGCGCAGCGTAATTTGTTGACTGGCCGTCAGTTATGGTCAGAAAAGCAAGCTGTGAACCACCTATACTTGACATAACTGAACAACGTAAGAGAGCCATCAATCAACGGCTACTCAGCGTTAAAACGTTTGTCCTGAGCGAGCCTGCGCAAGTGGGGGAGTGAGGGATATGCGCCTTTAACATGAGAGTTTGATCCTGGCTCAGAATCAACGCTGGCGGCGTGCCTAACACATGCAAGTCGAACGCGAAAGCCCCGCAAGGGGTGAGTAGAGTGGCAAACGGGTGAGTAACACGTGGGTGATCTGCCTCAGAGTGGGGGATAACGACCCGAAAGGGTCGCTAATACCGCATAACATCCTGCGCTTGGATGCGCGGAGATCAAAGTTGGGGATCCGTAAGGACCTGACGCTTGGAGAGGAGCCCGCGGCCGATTAGCTAGTTGGTGAGGTAACGGCTCACCAAGGCAACGATCGGTATCCGGCCTGAGAGGGCGGACGGACACACTGGGACTGAGACACGGCCCAGACTCCTACGGGAGGCAGCAGTGGGGAATTGTTCGCAATGGGCGCAAGCCTGACGACGCAACGCCGCGTGGAGGA
>JBKJRJ010000318.1:0-4413 GCA_046594705.1 Vicinamibacterales bacterium | reverse complement strand
CACCTGCTCGGCGGCATTCTCGAGACGTTCGTGCGGGACGAGACCATCCGGCTCGCCCTGGCGCCCCCCGCGGGCGACGTGCTCCTGGTCGCCGCCCGCATCTCGCACGCGCTCCGGGTGCTGCAGCAGACGACCATCGATGCCTTCATCGCGGAGTACACCGACCGGATCGCCGCCCAGCACGCGCGGCTCGAGAGCTTCAATCGCCTGGTGAGCCACGAACTGCGCCAGCCGCTTGGCACGCTGCAGTTCTCGCTCCGCACGCTGCTGACGCCCGCGGCGGACGACCCGGCCAGGCGCGAACGCCTAATCGAGGTCGCGACGGCCAACGTTCAGCGCCTGATCGACCTGACCCGGCGGCTCGAGGAGATGGCGCGCGCCAAGCATCGCGACGGTGAGGATCCGGCGCGGCAGGAAGTGGATCTGGGCGCGCTCGCCAAGGAAGTGGCCCGGCAGCTCCAGGACATGGCCGACCACCGGTTCGTGACGATTCGAACCGCCGAGGACCTCCCGGTGATCGAGACCGACGAGGCGCGGATCGAGCTCGTGCTGATGAACCTGGTCTCGAACGCCATCAAGTATTCCGACGCCGCCAAGCCGCAGCGCTACGTCGAGATCTTCGTGAGCGGCGCCACCGACGACGGGCGCACCATCTGCATCCGGGACAACGGCATCGGCATCCCCGCTGCCGACCTGCCCTCCATCTTCCAGAACTTCTTCCGCGCCAGCCCGGAAAAGGACGCGCAGCTCGGCATCAAGGGCTCTGGCCTCGGGCTCGCGATCGTCGCGGAGTGCGTCGAGGCGATCGGCGGGCGCATCGCTGTGGCGTCGGTCGAGGGCCAGGGCACGGCGTTTGATCTCTGGCTGCCGGCGCACAACCGACCGTCCGTGGGGGAACCGCCCGCGCCGTGACCGGGTGGTATGATCGATCGTCGTGCAGGCCTTCCAGAGTTTTGCGCCCGCCGTCCTCGCCGAACTCCTCCGCCGGCAGCCCCCGTCCACCGCACGTACGGAATTCGCCTGGGCCGTCGCGGTCGGCCCGGCGCTGGCACGCGTCACCACCGTCGAGCTCCGCAACCGCAATCTGATCGTGTGCGCCCGTGACGTGCAGTGGGCGCGCGAGCTCGAACGGGCGCGCGACACCATCCTGCCGCGCCTCCAGCTGCTGCTCGGGCGCGACACCGTGAAGGGCATCTTCATCAATGCGTGAGTCGGTCATCGTCGCCGCCGTCCGGACCCCCACCGGCAAGTTTCTCGGGTCGCTGAAAGACTTCAGCGCGCCACAGCTCGGCGCCATCGCGGTGCGCGAGGCGGTCCGCCGGGCCGGCATCGATCCCGCCGCGGTAGCCGAATGCATCATGGGCAACGTGGTGGCTGCCGGCGAGGGACAGAACCCGGCGCGGCAGGCCGCGCTCCATGGCGGGCTGTCGGAGCACGTCGCCGCGATGACGATCAACAAGGTCTGCGGTTCGGGCCTGAAGGCCGTCATGCTCGCGGCGCAGGGGATTGCGGCCGGCGACATCGACATCGCGGTGGCGGGCGGGATGGAGTCGATGAGCAACACCCCGTACCTGCTCCCCCGCGTGCGCGAAGGGCTGCGGCTGGGCAACGGCACGATCGTCGACGCCATGATCCAGGACGGCCTGTGGTGCGCGTTCGATCAATGCCACATGGGAATGTCGGGTGAGCACGTCGCCGACACCTTCAAGATCAGCCGCGCCGACCAGGATCAGTATGCCGCCGACAGCCACCGCAAGGCCGCGCATGCGACGCGCGAAGGGTGGTTCAAGGACGAGATCGTGGCCGTGGACATCCCGCACAAAAAGGGGCCCCCGGTGTCGTTCGATCGCGACGAGGCGATCCGCGAAGACACCACCCCGCAGACCCTGGCCGGCCTGAAGCCGGCCTTTGCGAAAGACGGCACCGTCACCGCCGGCAACGCGCCGGGGGTGAACGATGGTGCGGCCGCCCTGGTGGTGATGGGCGCCGACACCGCGGCCGCGCTCAGTGTCACGCCGCTCGCGCGGATCGTCGGCCAGGCGACCAGCGGCCTCGCGCCCAGGCTGGTGCTGATGACGCCGGTGGAGGCCGTCCGCAAGGTCGCGACCAAGGTCGGCTGGGAGCTCTCGACCGTGGACCTGTTCGAGATCAACGAGGCCTTCGCGGTGCAGATGGTGGCGGTGCTGCGGGAGCTCGGCATCGACCCCGCCAAGGTCAACGTGCAGGGAGGCGCGGTCGCGCTCGGCCATGCCATCGGCGCCAGCGGCGCCCGCGTGCTCACCACGCTGGTTCACGCGTTGCGGCGCACCGGCGGAAAGCGCGGCATCGCCTCGCTGTGCCTCGGCGGCGGCAACGGCGTCGCGCTGGCGATTGAGCGTGTCTAACATTCCCGGGCTGACCGCTGCGGCGACGAACACGAAGATCACAACGTTGCCACGTAGCTTCGCGGTCTTCGTGGTCTTGGTGCCCTTGGTGATTCGCCCTCGGCACGTGACAGGATGTCACTGATGATCAAACGGGTTGGGATTGTCGGCGCGGGGACGATGGGTAACGGCATTGCGCAGGTGTTCGCGCAGGCCGGGTTCGAGGTGCGGCTGTGCGATGCCCTGCCGGCGGCGATTGACCGCGCGCGCGGGAGCATCGAGAAGAGCCTCGGCAAGTTTGTCGAGAAGGGCAAGCTGGCAGCGGCGGAGCGCGACGCGGCGCTCGGCCGGCTGACGACAGGGTCCGATCTCGACGCGTTGGCCGACGTCGATTATGTGGTCGAGGCGATCGCCGAGATCCCCGAGGTCAAGACCGAGGTGTTCAGGCGGCTCGACGCCATCACCCAGCCGCACGTCGTCCTGTCGTCGAACACCTCGTCGATCTCAATCACCGTACTCGGCGCGGCGACCAGCCGGCCCGACCGGGTGCTGGGGATGCACTTCATGAACCCGGTGCCGCTGATGACGCTGGTGGAGCTGATCCGCGGTCAGGCGACGTCCGCGGCGTCGATGGCGATCGCGACCGAGCTCTGCACGACGCTCGGGAAAACGCCGGTGGAGGCCGCCGATTATCCCGGCTTCATCGCCAACCGCATCCTGATGCCGATGATCAACGAGGCCGTCTACGCCGTGATGGAGGGGGTCGGCACGCCCGAGGCGATCGACACTGTGATGAAGCTCGGCATGAATCACCCGATGGGGCCGCTGACGCTGGCCGACTTCATCGGCCTGGATGTCTGCCTCGCGATTCTGAACGTCCTGCACGACGGCCTCGGGGATCCCAAGTACCGGCCCTGTCCCCTGCTGCGCCGCATGGTGGCGGCCGGGCAACTGGGCCGGAAGAGCGGCCAGGGGTTTTATCGCTACTGAAGCCTGGAGGCCGGGCCTGAGTGGCCCGGCATCGGCTGCCGTCCGTGCGGGGAGGCGGACCGATCAGCGCCGCTTCACCCGGCGCCAGATCGCCACCGCGGCAACCGGCCCCAGGATCGCCACTTCGACCGCTGCGGCCTTGAGGTTGTAGCCCCAGAACTCCGACAGCCAGTAGCGCCGCGAGACGGCGGGGAAGATTTCGACGGCGGCCTTGTAGTACTCGCGCGTGAACGGCCAGAGTGCCATGACCCCCGCGGGCGGGCGGGTGTCGTGGCTCAGCCAGTCGAGCACCACGTGCGAGGCCCAGGCGAGCGCGATGGCGAGGCCCCACCGGGGGCGGCGGCTGATGATGGCGGCGGCGAGGCCGGCGACCACGACCGCACCCACGCTGTGACTGATGCCGCGATGCTCGCCGGCCAGCAGGTCCAGATCCGGGGCCAGGGCGAACGCGGCGATGATGGCCGTTCCCGCCAGGTCCCGCCGCGGCAGGACGCCCCACGCTGCCGCGATCCCTCCCAGCGCGTGTCCGACCGGTGATGGCACCCTGCACCTTTAGCATTTTTTGCCCGGTCAACACCACCCGGCGGGGCGAATGACCTTCCCTGTCAGGGGGCGACGTTATCGTGGCGGAAATGGCGCGCCGCACGTCGGAAAGGCGTGTCAGATTCTGCGCACTTCTGCGCACGGGGCGAAAGTGACACATGACGGCAACTTACTGCAAGAAAGGTATATACAGCGCGTATTTTTTTCGTTTTCGCTTGACACAACTGCTGGCGCCCCCTAGACTACGGACCAGCCACCGTTGGTCTCCGACGCGAGGGGATTGAGTGTCAGGAGCTTGAGTATTTAGGAGTTGGGTATTTAGGAGTTGAGTACTTATATGGCAACACCGGCACACGACGACCGTAACGACCGCGAGCGCGCGAAGGCCATCGAGCTGGCCCTCGGCCAGATCGAGAAGCAGTTTGGCAAGGGCTCGATCATGCGCCTGGGCGGCAACGACGTCATTCCCCAGATGCCCTCGATCTCCACGGGCTCGGTGAGCCTGGACTATGCGCTT
>JBKJRJ010000567.1:0-10681 GCA_046594705.1 Vicinamibacterales bacterium | reverse complement strand
CCCGTGCGGCCAACCCGCCACGGGCACGCTGAGACGCCGCGCACGCGCTATTTTGCCGGCTTCGGCGCAACCTTCGAGAGATCCGCCGTCCGGAAGGTGAACATGACGGCGAATTTGGTTTGCCAGCGTTTCCTCGGGACCAGTTCCCCGAAATTCGGCGGCACCACATCGCCCTCCCTTCTGAACCCGAGCGGTGTGTCGGCGAACTCGCCAAGGTGCACACCTGGACTGATGAAGAACCGCCTGAAGAGATGGACGGATAGCCCGGCAAACACGCCGAGGGACGAGCTGTTCCTGGTGCCGCTGCTGAAGGCAAACACCGGACCGGTGGCAATCGCCAGGCCGTAGTCGGCGGTCGATGCCCAGGGAATCTGGTAGTTGAGGAGCGCGACGAGGGCCGGGCGCTCGCCCTTGCCGTCCACCGACAGCAGTGTTCGCGTGGCGTCGCCGGGATTCACGCCCGGCGCGTTGCGCGAGGAGTAGGCCCGGCCTTCGAGCCATGTCACACCGACGCCGGCTGAGAGAGTGAGCACGGTGGAGGCCGGCGCGAACGTGAAGCTCTTGCTACCGTCAACCGTCGCGCCGCCATTGAAGCGCTCGGTGACAACCAGGGTGTAATCCGAATCCGGTCTCAGCGTCACGAGTACCTGGATGGAGTGAGGACTAGAGAGCCGGCGCTCGACGACCCCCACACGCGCCTCGAACGGCGCGAACTCCCTGCGGAGAAACGCCTCGGCCGCCGGCAGATCGGGACACTGGCCGATGTTCTGCCGGATGCGCGCCTCGAGGGATTTCGCCTCGGCCACCAGCGGCGCGACGACGCTCGCCCACGCCGCGATGGTGTCGTCCACCGGCACGCTGAGATATTTTCCGCCTTTCTTGACTGGCGTGAGGGCGGGATTGCGCGCGATGGCATCGCCGACCTCAGCCAGCGTCTGACGCGTGTCGCCAATGGGGCAGACGTCGTGCTGGCGTGGTGGGGCAGCGAACTTCGGATTCAACGTGCCGCCGAACAACGCGAAATCATCCAGGGCCCGCCGCACCTCCACGAGGTCTACGGTGTAGTCGTAGAGCACGTCGTTCACGTTGCGGATGGTGATGATCGCCCCAGTGGAGCGTCCCAGCTCCGGAGGAGACGCCACCAGGGTGCGGGTCGGCCAGTCCACCACCACTGAGGCCTGGGCCGATGCCGGCCGGGCCGCCGCCGGCGCCAGGAAAATGATCAAAGCCGGGAAAACAATCGGAACGAGCCGTCTAATCATGATGAATGACCACATGCCTGTTGGACGGAAGGCGCATTGGAATTCTCCTCCATCTTCTGCTCTTTTGCTTGGCCGGAGCCACGCCGGCGCCGGCCTCGGGAAGTAAGTTCTCGCAAGAGCCGGCAGCGGCTATTCCGGCCGCGCCGGCCCAGGAGCGGACGACCGCAACGCTGACGTTTGCCCCGGAGACGCTCACACTCACCTGGATGCTTGGCCAGGACCCCGACCTATCGGTCGAGATCCTCAACAGCGGGACCGATGCCGTCACGATCACCGAGGTGACGGCCACGTTGCGCGACGCCGCGACAGGGCGCCAGTTCGAAGCGCCTGTCGAGATCCGTTCGCCGAAACCGGGCGCGATCCCCGCGGGTCTCTCCGCGCCGCTCACGTTCATGGCGCCGTCCCCGCCCTTCGCGGGGACGTATGCGGGTTGGTTGACCATCCGCTACAACGGCGGCCGGCGGGCCACGGTTCCCTTGACGGTCATCACGCCAGGGCCCAATCCGCGTGCGCAACACTGGGTTCCGCTCCTGTTGTTCGCGATCATCGTCGCGGGCGGGTCGTGTCTGGGCTTCGCCGTCGAGTCCTGGTTTGGCTCGGGAGGGGGCCTGGAGCGCGCGCAGAACACGGTGTCGTTGGCCGAGACCGAGCGGGCTCTGATGGAGTCATTCCGGCAGCTGCGGATCCTCGAGAGCGCGGCGGCCCACGCAGGCAAGGCCATCGTCCTTCCCGCGACGGAGCATCACATCGAACGTACGATGGCGCTCGCCCGCGAGGCGCGACTGTCGGCGGCCCCCGGTGCGGATTTGGCGGCGGTGCTGGCTGAGGCGAAGGCGGGCCACCTCGCGGCGGCGGCGCTGCTGACGGATCTCCGCGCCTGGGAGCGCATCGACGCCGACGCGTTGACGAACGCCGGCAAGGCGATCGACGCCCTGGCGTGGCCGAACGACGAGACAACGCTCGAGGCCTATCGCACCAGCGTGCAGAATGCCGTGGATGCCGCATTGCGCGGCGTTCGTCGGTTGGACCAGGCTGACCGATCCGCGACAGCGATGGACCGGGCGCCTCAACCAACCATCGCCAGCCAGCTGCGACGCATCAAAGGCATGGTGCTGCTCCATCGCATGACGCTCGGCATCGTGGTGGTGCTGAGCGCCTACGTGACGTTCTACGCGCCGAGGCCGGCGTTCGGGCTGGCCACCGACTACGTCGCGCTGTTTCTGTGGGGGCTCGGCCTGTCGCAGGCCGGCGCGCAGATCGTCGCGCGTGCGCGAACGGCTGCCGCCTGATCGACGATCGCGGGTGTCAGGCGACCGGTTTCCGGCTCCCGACCAACACGTCCCACCAGCCGAAGTGCACCGCCAGCTGGTGATCGAGCTCCCTGGTCTCGGCGGAGGAGTCGCTCTGGCCGTCGGCCGGCAGGCAGTAGGTGGCGCCCGGCGCCGCCCGGAGCATGTGGAGCACGCCCTCGGAAAATCCCTTGCCCGCGTAGGCGATGCAGCCGGCCATGGGGAGCGCCTTCAGATCGTCGAGCGCGTAGGGAATTTTCTCGTCGACGGTGCCGGCCGAGTCCTGGAACTTGCACTCGATCGCGAAGGCGGTGCTATCGGCCTCGCGCACGCAGAACACGTCGATGCAGCGGTTCTTCCCGATGATGGATTTGCCGACCCGGATCTCGCGGTAGACCTTCAGGCCGCGGGCGCCGAAGCGCTTCGAGAGGTAGGCCGCGATCAGGTTCGCGTACTGGGCGCCGCTCACAAGGCAGAATCCGAGAACTCCAGCAGTCCGCCCTCACCCTCCGGCAGACCCTCCGGCGCGCGTCCCTGACCGAACTGGCGCAGGCGATCGGCGGTCAGGCGGACCGCCTCGGGATTGAGATCGGTCCCGCGGAACCGCCGGCCGGTGCCGAGGGCCGCGACACCCACGCTGCCGGAACCCATGAACGGGTCCGCCACGATCGCCCCCGGCTCCGAGCTCTGGGTGATGAGGATCTCGGACAGCGCCGACGGCTTCTCGGCGGGATAACCGCGATGCACCCTGGGAACCGTCAGGATGTCGGCGACGCCCAGATCCTTCAGCCGCCGCTTGCCCTTCTCGAAAAACAGGATGAACTCGTAGCGCGCGCGGTAGTGATAGCCCATGCCGATCGTCCGCTTGTCCCACACCAGCGGCTTCCAGAAGCGGAATCCGGCACGCTCGGCCTCGGGCTTGGCGACGAACATCGTTTCGGCGTCGCAGAACAGGTACAAGTGCGTGTCAGGCTTGAGCACGCGGTACGACTCGACGAAGAGTTCCGCGAACCGCGCGTTCGGAAAAATCCTGAACCAGTCGTTGCTGGACGACTTGCTGTGCTTCAGCCGCGTGGTGGTCCCGACGGCGCGATGCTTTTCGAGCGATTCGTAGGCCGGATCGGTGATCAGCAGGTCGATCGATTCCGCGGGCTGGCTCCGCAGCCAGCTGACGGCATCGACCGCGGAGATGTCGAACAGGGGTGAGTTCACCGCAGCCTCGGGTAATGATCGGACGTTGAACCGGTTGGCCATTGTACGCCACCGGCTCCCGGCCGGCGCTGCGGCGATTGTGCGCCGGCGCCGTGACAGGCTGGGTCACGCGGCGCCGACCCGCGGCCCGCGACCCCCTCGGCGCCCCGTCACTTGACCCGACGGCGCGGATGTTGAACGATCCAGAAGATGGCTTCACAACCTGATAACACCGTAGCGGTCGCGCTGGCGGCCCCGAAGCTCCCCGACGGCGTCGTCGGGATCGCCGACGTGCCGCCCGACGTGCAGGCCGGATGCCGCGCGTTCACCCACTTCAACGGCCCGACCGACCAGCTGAGCGGCCTGTGCGCCGGGCTGGCGGTGCTCGATCCGGGCGCCAGCCCGCATCCGCCGCATCGCCATCCGGAAGAGGAGTTCCTGATCGTCGCCGCCGGAACGGGGGAGATCGAGTGCGACGGCACGACCACGCAGGTGGGACCCGGCGACATCATGTACTGCGCCGGCAACATTCTGCATGGCATCACCAACACCGGGCAGGTGCCGATGACGTTCTACTGGTCGAAGTGGCTGGCGTCGATCACTTCGAAGACGTAACCATTCACCGGCTCGCGGAAGAAGAAGCGCTCGAACGGGGTGGCGCGGCCGGGTTCGATCAGCGTCGCGCCTTCTTCGATGAGACGCGCCTTGAGCTCGGCGAATCGTGTGCCCGGGAAGGACAGCGCGACGTGCCGGCCGAACTCCCCCTCGAATGCCGAGACGCCGAAACCCTCGACCTGCAGGAGGTGCATCTCCTGGCCCGCGCCGATGTCGAGCCACGCGACCTCGATCGGCGAATTCGCTGGCACGGCTTTGCGGCCGAAGCCGAAGGTGTTGTCGAAGAAGCGCGCCGTCCGCTCGACATGGGACGTCGCCAGGGTGAAATGGGCAAGCCGCATACGCGATCCTCGCATAAACTGCCACGTCGGAGAGGTTGAACACGATGACTGACTCATATACGCCCCGCGCGGACGATAAATTTTCATTCGGCCTGTGGACGGTGAGCAACCGCGGGCGGGATCCGTTCGGCGAGGCGGTCCGCGAACCGCTTGCCCCGGTCGATGCCGTCGCCATGCTGGCGGAGGTCGGGGCGTGGGGCGTCAACCTTCACGACAACGACCTGGTGCCGATCGACGCGACGCCCGCGGAGCGCGACCGCATCGTCAAGGAGTTCTCGTCGGCGTGCCAGCGCCACGGCGTGGTCGTCCCGATGGCGACCGTCAACCTCTTCTACGACCCGGCGTTCCGTGACGGCGCCTTCACCGCGAACGACCCGCACGTCCGCGCCTTCGCGGTCCAGAAGACGATGCGCGCGATGGATATCGGAGCGGAGCTCGGCGCGAAGACCTTCGTGCTGTGGGGCGGGCGGGAAGGCACCGAGACCGACGCCTGCCGGCGGCCTGACGAGGCGATCAGGCGGCTGCGCGAGGCGATCGACTATCTCTGCGAGTACTCGATCGACCGGAACTACGGCTTCCGGTTCGCACTCGAGGCGAAGCCGAACGAGCCCCGCGGCGACATCTACATGGCGACGACTGGCGCCTATCTGGGTTTCATCCCGACCCTGCGCCATCCGGAGATGGTCGGCGTCAACCCCGAGGTCGCGCACGAGCAGATGGCGGGCCTGAATTTCCTGCACGCCGTGGCGCAGGCCTGGGAGGCCGGCAAGCTCTTTCACATCGACCTCAACGACCAGGTGCCTGGCCGCTACGACCAGGATTTCCGGTTTGGCTCGGCCAACGTCAAGGCGGCGTTCTTTCTGGTGAAGTTCCTCGAGGACGTTGGCTACGCCGGCCCCCGGCATTTCGACGCCCACGCCTACCGCACCGAGAACTACGACGGCGTGAAGGACTTCGCTCGCGGGTGCATGAGGACCTACCTGATCCTGCGCGATCGCGCGCGCCGCTGGAACGCGGATAGCGAGATTCAAGGCCTGCTGGCAGAGGCGCCGCCGAATCGCACGGCGCCGTACTCCGCCGAGCAGCGGGACGCGCTGCTCGGCAGGCGCTTCGACCGCGCGGCACTGGCGCAGGCGCCGCTGTCGTACGAGCGCCTGGATCAACTCACGATGGAGATTCTGCTGGGCGTACGGTGAACTACCGCCGGCGCGCCTGAGGCAGGCCTCAAGCCCTGGCCGCGGCCCATGATGAATGGGGCTACAGGGGTGACGAGGGCGCCGCAATCGCCGGCAGCGCCCACGGCGCGCGATACGCCTTGGTGACCAGCTTCTGCGCTTCGGCGTCGCCGGTGATCATTTCGCGCGCCGCATCCCAGTGGACGACCCGGCCGGTGCGGAACGCGATGTTCCCCAGATGGCAGGCGATCATCGAGTTGTGGCCGATCTCGACGTCCGAGGCGGGACGCTTGCGCGACTCGATGCAGTCGATGAAGTCCTTCATGTGCGCCAGGCCCATGTCGCCGCTGCTGCCGCGGCGGGGTTCGCCGATCATCCGGTAGCGTTTCTTGCCGTCCTTCGTCTCGGTCTCCGGTAGCACTTCCCAGCCGCCCCGATCGACCACGAGCACACCGTTGTTGCCATGGAAGGCCACGCCGTGATCGCGCATGTAAGGGCCCTGGCCGATCGACGTGGCGTGCTCCCAGATCATGCTATAGCCGTCACACTCCCAGAGCGCCTGCTGCGTGTCCGGCGTCTCCTCCGCGTCGTCCGGGAAGCCGAATTTGCCACCGACCGAGGTGGCGGATTTCGGCGCCGTGATGCCCATCGCCCAGTTCGCGATGTCGATCATGTGCGCGCCCCAGTCGGTCATCAGCCCGCCGGAGTAGTCGTAATACCAGCGGAAGTTGAAGTGAAAGCGGTTCTTGTTGAACGCGCGCTTGGGGGCCGGGCCCAGCCACATGTCGTAGTCGACCGTGGCGGGCGGCGTGCTGTCGGGCAGCGTCGGGATGTTGCCCATCCAGTCCTGGTAAGCCCACGCCTTGACCACGCGGATCTTGCCGAGCGCGCCGCTTTTCACGAACTCCGCGGCGTGGCGGAAGTGCGCCGCGCTGCGCTGCTGGGTGCCCATCTGGACGACGCGGTTGTAGCGGCGCGCGGCGTTGACCATCACGCGGCCTTCGCCGATGGTGAGCGCGAGCGGCTTCTCGACGTACACGTCCTTGCCGGCCTGGCACGCCAGCACGGTCGGCAGCGCGTGCCAGTGATCCGGTGTGCCGACGATGACGGCGTCCACGTCCTGGCGGTCGAGGATGCGGCGGAAGTCGCGCGTCGTGAACACGGGCTTCTGCTTGAACTCCTTGTCGATGCGGTCGGCGGTTTTGGCGACCTGCTCGTCGTCCACGTCGCACAGCGCGACACACTGCGCGTCGAGACGGAGCGCGTTGCGCAGGACGCCGCTGCCCTGGCCGCCGCAGCCGATGAGCGCGACGCGCAGCCGCCGATTGGCGCCCGCCACGCGGTCCTGTGAGGAAGCTTGCGAGGCGTTGAGGGCGGAGGGGGAGGCCAGCACCCCGCCGGCGGCTCCGGCGGCTCCGGCGGCAACATTCCTGAGGAAGGTTCGACGGCTGCGTGGTTTCATGCGGGGATTATAGGGTCATTCGGGGTTGCCAAAGTTGCCGGAGTTCCGGCAGTTGCGCGGGCCGGACTCCGGATAGCCGGCAGGATTTTGAGCATACGGCGTGAATCCCCGCCATTTCTGCCGGGGAGCGCTTCTTGCTCGGAGGCTGGCAACGCCATGGATTCTCCCTTCGACAGACGCAACTTCCTCAAGGGCGCCGCCGGCACCCTGGCGCTGCTGCTGAGCCGCCAGGGCCTGGCGTCGGCGCAAGCGCCGCCCGCACCCGCGATCGCCGGACCGCCGGTCCGCTTCGGGGTCATTGGTTTGGGCGCGTGGGGACGCGAAATGGTCGAAGCCCTCGGACGGACGCCCACGGCACTCGTGGGCGGGCTGTGCGACAGCTACGAACCCTTTCTGAAGCGCGCGGCAGCGACCGCGCCGGCGGCGATGGCCACGGCCGAGTGGCGACAGCTGCTGGACGCCAAAGACATCGACGCGATCGTCATCGCGACGCCGACGCCGGACCATCGCGAGATTGCGCTCGCCGCGCTCCAGGCGCGGAAACACGTCTACTGCGAAGCGCCCATCGCCGCCTCGATCGACGATGCCCGCGCCATTGCGGCGGCGGCCAAGGGCGCGAGCGGCGTGGTCTTTCAAGGCGGATTGCAGGGGCGTTCGAACGCGCTCTACTCCCATGTCCTGCAATTCGTCAAGACCGGCGTCCTCGGCGACATGGCGCTGGTGAACGCGCAGTGGAGCCGGAAGGAGAGCTGGCGCCGCGCCGCACCCACGCCGGAGCGCGAGCGCGCCCTCAACTGGCGCCTCGACAAAACCTCGCCAGGCCTGATGGGCGAGATCGGCATCCACCAGATCGATCTCGTGTCGCGCTATCTCGGCGCGCGGCCCTCCGCGATTGTCGGCAGCGGCGGCATCACGGCGTGGCGCGACGGACGCGAAACGCCTGACACCGCCTTGACCTTGATCGAGTTCGGCGCCACGCGAGCGACGATCCGGGCGACCCTGGCGAGCTCATTCGGCGCCGCCTACACGATCTTCCAGGGCAGCAACAGCAGCCTCCTGTTGAAGGAGACGCGCGGCTGGCTGATCAAGGAAGCCGACTCGCCGCTGCTCGGCTGGGAAGTCTACGCGCGCAAGGAGTCGGTCCACGACGAGACCGGCATCGCGATGGTGGCCGATGCGACGAAACTGCTCGCGGCCGGCAAAGAGCCCGGCAAGGACGGCCCGCTCGAGCCCGAGAAGCCGGCGCTCGTGATGGCGTTCGAATCGTTCATCACCAGTATCCGCACCGGTGCCCCGTCGGCGTGCGGCCCTGGCGAGGCCTACGCCGCGACGGTCGCGGCACTGAGCGCAAACAAGGCGGTCGTGACCAACTCGAGAGTCGAGCTCCGGCCGGAAGACTACGTCCTGTGAGATGGCGGCAGCACGCCGACTACGCGGAAAAGAGGAATGATGTCTGAAGACAACGGCGTTTCCCGGCGTGACTTCATCAAGACGGCCACCGCCGGCGTGGCGGCCGCCACCACCGTGATCGGCGGCGCTCGAGCCGTGTCCGCGGCCCCCCGCCGCGCGATCGTCAAGCGCGTGATCGGCGCCAACGATCGCATTCGCGTCGGCATCGTCGGCGTCAAGACGATGGGCGGCAGCCACCTGCGCAACCTCGTCGGGCCCGACATGAAGGCCGACAACGTCGAGGTCGTCGCCGTGTGCGACCTGTGGGAGACCATCCGCCTGAAGGCGCAGAAGACCTCGCAGGTCCCCGACACCGGCGTCTTCACCGACTACCGGCGCCTGCTCGAGAACAAGGACATCGACGCCGTCGTCGTCGCCACCCCCGATCACTGGCACGGACGCATTGGCTTCGAGACGCTGCTCGCCGGGAAGCACCTGTATATCGAAAAACCGATGACGCGGCGGCTGGACGAGGCGTTCAAGATTTTCGACGCGGCGAAGGAAACCGGGCTGCGCGTGCAGGTGGGCGCGCAGGGCTGCAGCGATCCGAAGAATCTCAAGGCCCGGGAGCTCGTCAAGAACGGCGCCCTCGGACAGCTGTTGTGGGCGCAGGGCAGCTACTGCCGCAACAATCCCAAGGGGGAGTGGAACTACCCCATCGAGCCCGAGCTGACGCCCGAGACGGTGGACTGGAAGACCTGGCTCGGCTCCGCGCCGAAGCGCGACTTCAGTCCCGAGCGGTTCTTCCGCTGGCGCAAGTACTGGGATTACGGCACCGGCATCATCGGCGACCTGTGGCCGCACCGGCTGCATCCGCTCATGCTGGCGATGAACATCAACGAGTACCCCAAGTCGGTGATCTGCGTCGGCTCGGACATGTGCCGCGCCGACGCGCGCCTCGGGCCGGACGGCAAGCCGTTCGGCGAGCGCCGCGACGTCCCCGATACGATGACGATGACGGTGGAGTTTCCCTCCGGCGTCAGCATCGTCCTGGCAGGGTCGACCGTCAACGAACGCGGTCTCGAAGACGTCATCCGCGGCTCGAAGGCCAATCTCACGATGGGTGGGAACCGGCTGCAGGTCGTACCGGAACGTCCCTACGTGGACGAGATCACCGCCCGGGAAGAGACGCCGCCTGATGCCGGCGAAACCCACGTCAAGCACATGAGGAACTTCCTCCAGAGCATCCGCACCGATGTGCCGACCAACTGCAACGAGGAGCTCGGCATTCGCGTGCAGACGATTGTGTCGATGGCGGAACTGGCGCTGCGCAAGCAGCGGCTCGTCCGCTTCGACGAACGGAAGCGCGAGATGATCGTGTGACCCCGCCAGTCCTGGTCGAGCCCGCCACCGGCTCGGTCCGCCTGGCCATCGAGGCGATGGCGACGCGGTTCGAGCTGGTGCTCCCCGACCCCGCGGCGGCGGGGGGCAGCGATCGGCTGCGTGCGATCGGCGAAGAGGCGCTGGCGGACATCGTCAGGCAGGACGTGCGCCTCAGCGCCTACCGGCCGGCGAGCGACATCTCGTGGATCAACGCGCACGCCGGCGAGCGCGCCGTGAAGATCGAGCCCGGTCTGTTCGCCCTGCTGCAACGATGCCTGGCGCTCTCGGCCGCGACCGACGGCGCATTCGACATCAGCGTCGGGCCGCTGGTGCGGGCGTGGAAGTTCGCCGGCGCCAGCTCCGGCACGTCGCACCCGCTGCCTTCTCTGGGTCTGATCGCGGACGCGCGCGCACGCGTTGGGCATCAGCACCTGCATCTCGACCCGCGGACGTCGACGGTTCGCTTTGGTCGGACTGGGATGAGTATCGACCTGGGGGCCGCCGGGAAGGGCTACGCGATCGACCTCGCCGCGAGGACGCTGCGTGAGCAGGGGGTGACATGCGCGCTGCTGCA
>JBKJRJ010000238.1:0-2989 GCA_046594705.1 Vicinamibacterales bacterium | reverse complement strand
CGTCGTGCGGCTGCGGGACGATCATCGTGACACCTCGCAGGCGATCCGCACCCTCCTCATCGACGGCCATGACGGCTCGAAGATTCCTCTCGGCCAGCTCGCGGAGATCAAGGAGGTGTTTGGTCCGGCCTCAATCCGCCGGGAGGCGGGCATGCGGCGCATTGCCGTCGAAGCGTCCGTTACGGGACGCGACCTCGGGAGCACCGCCGCCGACGTGCGGCAGACGCTCATCGATAAGGTCACACTGCCACCCGGATACTTCATGGACATCGGCGGACGGGTGGAGAGCCAGGCGCGCGCCTCCCGCGCGCTGACCCTCGCGATCGCGGTCGCCCTCTTCGGGGTGTTCGTGCTGCTCAACATTGCTCTTGGCTCGGTGGTGGAGGCCGGTCTCATCCTCGTGACCGTACCGATTGCCTTCGTCGGAGGGATCCTCGCCCTCCTGATCGCGCGGGAAACCTGGAACGTGTCGTCGCTGGTCGGGCTGATTGGCCTGTTCGGCATTGCGGTGCAGAACAGTCTGGTGTTGATTACGCAGATCCGGGGCCTGCTCGGCGAAGGGCGAACCCTTCACGACGCCGTTCGCGAAGCCAGCATTGGCCGGGTCCGACCCAAGCTGATGACTGCGGCAACCGCCACGCTCGGCCTGTTACCCCTGCTGCTGCTCCGCCTGCACGGCACCGAAATCGAACGGCCGCTGGCGATCGTGATGATCGGCGGACTCGTCACCTCCACCATCTTCACGCTCTTCGTATTGCCGACGTTCTATCTGCGCGTGCATCGCTGGACCCACAGGGAGGACGCCCGCACCCTGCCATTCGCATAGAATCGACGGGACTTTCCCTGCGGGATTCGCCACCATCAAATGGAGCACGACCAATGAATTGTCTCGTCCCAACCTCCGCGGCCCTGGTCGGGCTGCTCCTGCTTCCCGTTGCTACGCACGCCGAACTGCGGCGCGTGCAAATGGGTGTCGCCGGCCTGGATTGAGCGTCCTGCACACGCGCCGTGAGCGCGTCCCTCGAGAAGCTGGACGGCGTGACGTCGGTCGAGGTATCACTCGAGAAGGGCATCGTCGACATTGCGCTGGCGGCGGATAACACGGTCACGCTGCCGGAGCTGCGGCGGACCATCCGGAGCAATGGCATCGAGACCAAGGACGCCCAGGTAGAGGCCAGGGGCCGGGTCCTCGTTCGCGAGGGCACACCGATCGTCGACCTTCTGAATGGATCGACGATGGAACTCAAAGCCCGGCCAGCGCGGACACCGCGTGGCATCGCGGAGATACAAGGGGTCTCGACCGAATTGACGAAGGATACCGAACGGCTCGAGATCACCAGGATCAGGTAAGGTCGCCCCCGCCCAGCGTGCGCGGATCGAGCCGCCGTGTCGGAGCGGCCCCGACGGGCCGCGCCCGACACGGCGCCAACGCTACCGATTCGAACGGTGATCGCAGGACGGGCAGGCGGCGGCCGCTTCGAGCGTCCAGTACACGTGTGTCGCGGTCAGGGAACCGTCGCGGTTCACTCGTTCGTATTTCGAGCTCCGGCCGTTCGCCGACTGGCTCATCAGTTGTCCCCAGCTGTTTGGATCGTCGTCGTCGACCTCGGACGCCGAGGCGGCGGCGCTCGCCCGCGACGCCACGGTGGTCGTGCTATCAAGATGCTTATAGATGATGTTCAACTGCTCGAAGTCGTGGGCGTTCGGCCTGGTGCTCAGGGTGCTGGTCGCGTTGACGCCCGTGTTCGAGAAGTAGTCCATACAGGTGTTCTGCGAGCTGCCGTCTACCGATTGATGGTCGAGCCCGAACGTGTGCGCCACCTCCTGACACATCACGTGCTCTCGCTCGTTCGGATTGTTGTAGGTGGAGGTGCTGAAGTAGGTATCGTTCACCTTCGCGGAGCCCTGGGTAATGTGGGTCCCGCCGGTGATGTTGATGGATGCCAGTCCAAGCCACCCATTCTGGCCGTAGGTGCCGTTGCACACCTGAGTGGTCCCGGCCACCATCGCGCAACGTTTATTACTGCTCTGTCCGGCAACGATGGCGGTCAGGACCGCGCTGTTGCCGGAATTCCAGTCACTCGAGGTCTGCGCGAGATGGCCTCGCCACGTTGATGTCGTGAGGTTATCCCCGAGCTTGAGCGTGAACTGCGGCGTGGTGCGCGCCCAGTGATAACCGCCCCACGAGTGGCTGGCGGACAGCGCCGTGGCAAACACCACGGCGACGAGCGACGCGGTAACGAGTGCGCGAAGTGACCGGTTGGGCATACTGATACTCCTGAACCTCAGGGATGAACGACACCGGGATGGGGACCAACCGCCGCCGGCGCGCGAGGAGTATACCCGAGGCAGGGCGCCGGGGGTAGGTTCGTTCAGTGCGGTCGGCCGGCCGCCCGGGTAGACGGACAAAGACGTCAGAGGCTGGCCTTCGGCCTGCGGACATGGTTCTAATAGAAGGCGGAGGGAGCACGATGGACCGTAAAGACCATTGGGAGCGCGTGTTTCAGACGAAAGGTCCGACCGAAGTCAGCTGGTTTCAGCCCGAGCCGACGCTGTCGCTGCGTTTGCTCGATGCCGCCGGACTTGGCCCCGCGAGTTGAGTGATCGACATTGGGGGCGGGGATTCCCGCCTCGTGCATCACCTACTCGCCCGAGGTGTCCGTTGCATGACGGTCGTTGACATCTCTGGCGCAGCGCTCCGCCGCGCGGCGGACCGCCTCCCCGGCTCACCCGTGACGTGGCTCGAGACCGACGTGACCGGCGCGTGGACCGCCGGACCGGCCGATCTCTGGCACGACCGCGCCGCGTTTCATTTCCTCACTGACCCGACGGATCGCGCTCGATACGTCGAGCGCCTGACCAGCATCTTGAAACCTGGCGGACAGGCGGTCATGGCGACGTTTGGCCTCGACGGCCCGCCGAAATGCAGCGGTCTCCCCGTCATGCGCTATTCTGCCGACACCCTGGCGGCCGAGTTGGGCTCGACCTT
>JBKJRJ010000256.1:0-4012 GCA_046594705.1 Vicinamibacterales bacterium | reverse complement strand
GGCTAGGGGCGTCCGAGAGCGTCAAGTTCTACCCACCGCTCCAGGACGGCGTGGATCTCCTGCTGGACAGTCTCGATGCGCGCCAGCACCGTCCTGATCCGCTCAGCCCCGGACTTGTAGAACTCCCCCGCCGCGGCTTCATCGCGCAGCGCGGCCTGCTCCGCTTCGAGCGTGGCGATGCGCCCGGGTAGTGCCTCCAGCTCGCGCTGCTCCTTGAACGAGAGCTTGCGCCCGCCACCGCGTGGCGGCTTCGGCGGGGCCGGCGCGGGTGTCGCCGTGCCTTTACCACGCGGCTTCGCACCGCTGTGGCCGCGGGGCGGCTTCGGCGTGGCAGGCGGGACAGCCGGGCCGGGCGCAGTCACTCGCCCGGCACTCGCCAGTCGCCGATCGCCGGCGGGCCGCTGGCGGACGTAATCCTCGTAGCCGCCGACGTATTCCTGCACGCGGCCGTCACCTTCGAACGCGAGCGTGCTGGTGACGACGCGGTCCAGGAACACCCGATCGTGGCTGACCAGCAGAACGGTGCCCGGGAAATTGCTGACGAGTTCCTCGAGCAATTCCAGCGTCTCGATGTCGAGGTCGTTGGTGGGCTCGTCGAGCACCAGGACGTTCGCCGGCCGCGCAAACAAACGCGCCAGCAGCAGGCGGTTCCGCTCGCCGCCAGAGAGGGACTTCACGGGTGACTGCGCGCGCTCCTTGGGAAACAGGAACTCGGCGAGATAACCCATCACGTGCTTCGGCTGGCCGTTGACGATGACGGTGTCGTTGCCGTGATTGATGGTGTCGGCGACGCTGCATTCGGGATCGAGTTGCTCGCGTTGCTGATCGAAGTAGGCGATCTCCAGACGCGTGCCGTGCCGCACCGTGCCCTCGTCAGGCTCGAGCTCCATGACCAGCAGCCGCAGCAGCGTCGTCTTGCCCGATCCATTCGGGCCGATGAGGCCGACGCGGTCGCCGCGCAAAATGCGCTGGGAATAATCGCGCACGACGGTGATGTCGCCGTAGGCCTTGGTGACGCCCTTCGCCTCGAAGACCATCTTGCCGGTCGAGTCGGCGGTGTCGACCGACATGCGGGAGGCGCCCGCCTGGGAGCGGTGCGCGGCGCGCTCGGCGCGCAACGCCATCAGCGCTTTGACGCGTCCTTCGTTCCGCGTGCGCCGCGCCTTGACCCCCTGGCGGAGCCAGACCTCTTCCTGCGCCAGCTTCTTGTCGAGGCGGCCGAGATCGCGAGCCTCGGTCTCGAGCGCGGCCGCCTTCTTCTCCAGGTAGACGGTGTAGGAACCGGGCCACGACGTGAGCGCGCCGCGATCGAGATCGACGATGCGGGTAGCCAGGTTGGCCAGGAACGCGCGGTCGTGGGTGACGAACAGCACGGCGCCCTTGAAATCGCGCAGGAACTCTTCGACCCAGCGAATGGCGTCAATGTCGAGGTGGTTGGTCGGCTCGTCGAGCAGCAGCAGGTCGGGGTCGGAGACGAGCGCCTTGGCGAGCAGCGTCCGCCGGCGCCAACCGCCGGAGAGCGCCTCGACCGGGCGGTCCGCCGGCAATCCCAGCTTCGCGATGACGAGCTCGACGCGCTGCTCGACGCTCCAGCCATCCTCGCGCTCGAGGCGCTGCTGCAGCTCCGACAGGCGCTCGAGCAACGCGGCATCGTGCGGGTCGGCCTCGAGTTCGGTCGCGGCGTGGTGGTAGGCGGCGACGATCTCGCCGACGCCGCCCAGGCCGGCCGCGACCTCGTCGAACACCGTGCGGTCGCTGGTGCCGCCGGGTCCGCCGTGGCCGCGAAGCGGCTTCGGCGAGGTCCCGCCCGCGCCCGACCGGGGCTGCCAGCGGGCGGAGGCGGACACCTCCTGCTCGAGACGCGCGACCTTGAGCCCCGGCGCGCGCCAGAGGGTGCCGGCGTCGAGGGGAATGTCCCCCGCGACCGCTTTCAGCAGGCTGGACTTGCCGCTGCCGTTGCGGCCGATGAGCGCGATCCGCTCGCCGGGGTCTATGCGAAGGTCCGCGCCTTCAAAGAGCGGCAGATGCCCAAAGGCGAGCGAACCCTGCTGAAGATGAAGAATAGGCAATCGAACTGTCGGCTATCTGACGAGGGCGCCGGTCGCTTTGATCTGGTACTGCGTCGAGGCCTTCGGGTCCTGCTTCGCGTGTTCCGCCGACACGTCCTTCGAATGCTCGTCGCCGTCGCCGATCGCCTCGAACACCCCTTCCGCCGACACCTGCTTCCCCTTCGCGGTCATCGGAAACACGATCGCCCCGTCGTGCTCGACCTTCAGGCGGATCGTCGGGGCGTCTTTCTCGCCGCTGTCAGCCACCGCCATCCAGCAGCCCATCGCCTGGCAGACCGCGGTTGCCACGCCGTCAATCCGCACGCTCTTGCCCACGTAGTCCTTGGGGCTCTTGACGATGAGCGAGATCGGGGTCGCCTCCTTGAGAGTCACACCCGCGCCCAGCTTGGTCTCGTCGGTTGCGCCAACCGCGGCGGACAGGCACAGCGCCAGCACGGCCACACTCAGTGTCTTCATCGATGCTCCTCGCATATTGAACTTGCTACAGTCTACCGCTTACGGAAGCCGCGAACTAACCGGCTCCGGACTACCAACGCCCAACGCCTAACGCCCAACGCCGAACTGCCAACTGCGAACTACAACAGCCGCCTGGCCAGCACCGCCCAGACCGCATGGGCCAGGCGACGGCGATCGTGGCGTGCGATCTCGCCGCGCCAGAACTCCCCCGTGACCACTTCGCACGCGGCCGGGACGTCGCCGATTTCGAGCGGCGCCTTGTGCTCCTCGGCATACCGCGCCAGCGCGGCGCCCGGGGCGCGCCCGCTGTTGGCGATCACGACGTCGACCGGCCGGCCGATGGCGTCGGCCAGCATCCGGACCGCCGTGCCCGCGGTGAAGGAGGTCATCCCGCGCCCCTCGGTCAGCAGGTTCGTGACCAGGATGACCGGCCCGCGGACGCGTCCGAGCGCCTCGGCCGCGCCCTTGACCAGGAAGATGGGCATCAGGCTGGTGTAAAAGCTGCCGGGCCCGACCACGGCCGCCTCGAAATGACTGATCGCGTCGGCGGCGGCGGGAAGAATCGCCACTTCCGGCTCGAGCCAGAGGCGGATCACGTCGTGCCCGGCGCTCTGGGCCTTGTCCACTTCGACCTCGCCTCGGGTGCGGGTGCCGTCGCGGTACTCCGCGCAGACGCTCGCCGGTTCGATACTGACCGGCCAGACCCGGCCGGCGCACCCGAGCAGGCCGCGCAGGCCATCCACAGCGGCGAGAAAGTCGCCGCTGTATTGCTGCATCATCGATAGCAGCAGGTTGCCACCGGTATGCCCGCCCAGACGATCGTGCTCGAGCGTCGGCAGCCGCGCCAGCAGCACCCGGCGCGCTTCGCGCTCGTTGCGCGCCAGCGCCAGGGCGCACTTCAGCACATCGCCCGGGGGCAGCACCCCGAGCTGGTCGCGCAGCACGCCCGAACTGCCGCCACTGTCGAACATCGTGACGACGGCGTTGACCGTGAGCCAGGGGTTCGACTTGAGGCCGCCAAGCAGGCTCGGCAGACCGGTGCCGCCGCCGAAGCATCCGATGTTGAAAGTGCGCAGCTGCATGGCAGCCGCTGATTGTACTGCGCCTGAGGGACGCGCGCGGCGGACACCGGCGCCGAAGCGATACGGTGAGCCCGGTATAATACGGGAATGCCGCATTTTTCCGCCGCGCAGCAGAAGGCTATCGACACGCTCGCACGCGACCTCGACGAGACGTTCGGCGCGCGTCTCCAGTCGCTGGTCGCCTATTCCGGCAACCAGGCCGACGGCTCGGTGCACTCGTGCGCGATCGTGGATGGCCTCGGCTTCCCGGACCTCGTGGCGTGCCTGCCAACCACCGAAAACTGGCACCACCGCGGCATCGCGGTGCCGCTGATGCTGGCGACCGGCGAGCTCGAGCGCACCGTGGACATCTTTCCGCTCGAGTACGCCTCAATCCTGGCCGAGTACCAGGTCGTGCGCGGGCGC
>JBKJRJ010000043.1:0-2940 GCA_046594705.1 Vicinamibacterales bacterium | reverse complement strand
CGATCCGATTTTCAGTCTTCGGCGCCGCGTCAGGCTGGCTCCGGGAGCCACCGCGCACGTCACGTTCTGGACGCTCGTCGCCGCCTCGCGCAGCGAGGTGCTCGAAGTGGCGGGTCGGCATCGCGACTCGGCCGCGTTCGGTCGCGTCAGTACGCTGGCACGTATCCACGCGCAGGACCAGTTGGCAGAGTGCGGCATCGGGGCAGAGGAGGCCCGTCTCTTCGGACGCCTGGCCAGCCACGTGCTCTACACGAATCCGGCGCTTCGCCCTTCCTCTGATGTCCTGGCACGTAGCGAAGGCGGACCGCCGGTGCTGTGGCCGTACGGCATTTCCGGCGACCTGCCGATCGTCGTGTGTCAAATCGGCGGGCTCACCGAACTGCAGACGGTCCGCCAGTTGCTTCAGGCACACGCGTACTGGCGGATGAAACAGTTGCCGGTGGATCTCGTGGTTCTGAACGAACAGACGGCGGCCGAGGCATCGGAACTCCAGGCCGCCCTGGAGGCGCTGGTGCCCAGTCCGTCGGAACCTCCAGCCGAACCGGACGCGCGGGGGGCCGTGTTCGTACTCCGAGCCGACCTGGTAGCGAAGGAGGCGCGAAGCCTGCTCCAAGGTGTCGCTCGCGTCCTGATCGCCAGCCGTCGCGGGAGCCTCCTCGAGCAAGTGACGTCGCTGGAGGAATCGGTGCGCTCGGCCTCGCCATCCATCGGCCGCGCGGCCGCGAACACTGTGCCGCCTGAGCAGGCGCGGCCCAAGCTCGAGTTCTTCAATGGTCTTGGCGGTTTCGCCAACGGCGGACGCGAATACGTGACCATCTTGGGCGAGGGGCAGTGGACGCCAGCGCCTTGGATCAACGTCATCGCCAATCCGGCCTTTGGCTTCCAGACGTCGGTGGAGGGTTCCGGCTTCACCTGGGCGATCAACAGCCAGCAGCACCAGCTCACGCCCTGGTCCAACGACGCTGTCAGCGACCGCCCCGGCGAGGTGCTGTATGTACGCGACGAAGACGACGGCGCGGTATGGACGCCGACGGCGCTGCCGATTCGCGAGGACGCCGGTCCCTATGTCGTCAGCCATGGTCAGGGGTACAGCCGGTTCGAGCACGTGTCGCACGGTATCTCGCTCGTGTTGCTGCAATACGTGCCGCCCGACGACCCGATCAAGATCTCGCGGTTGACGATCACGAACCAGTCCGGCCGATCACGCCGGCTGTCGATCAACGCCTACGTGGAATGGGTGCTCGGTGCGTCGCGTGCCGCGGCGGCGCCGTTCGTCGTAACGGAGATCGATCCCGAGACCCACGCGATGCTCGCGAGGAATCACTGGAGCACCGACTACAGTGCCCGCGTGGCGTTCGCCGATCTCGGCGGGCGTCAACAGTCCTGGACGGGTGACCGCAGAGAATTCCTCGGACGGAATGGGACGCTCACTTACCCTGCCGCTTTGGCCAACGGCACGCCCCTGACGAATCGAGTCGGTGGCGGGCTCGATCCCTGCGGCGCCCTCCAGACCCGCGTGGATCTCAAGCCCGACGGTTCAACCGAGATCGTGTTCTTTCTCGGCGAGGCGGACACGAAGGCGGCGGCACTGTCGCTGATCAGGCGCTATCGAACGGTCGATCTGGACGCGGTCTTCAGCGCGGCGACGGACGCGTGGGACGACGTGTTGCAGACGGTTCAAGTGACCACGCCCAATCGCGCGATGGACGTGATGCTCAACCGCTGGCTGCTCTACCAAGCGCTGTCCTGTCGCATCTGGGCGCGCGCCGCGTTCTACCAGGCCAGCGGCGCCTACGGCTTTCGCGATCAGCTGCAGGACGTGATGGCATTGACGGCGTCGGCGCCACAGATCACGCGCGAGCACCTGCTGCGCGCAGCGGCGCGACAGTTCGTCGAAGGCGACGTCCAGCACTGGTGGCTGCCGCCGCTCGGCCAGGGCGTGCGGACCCGGATCACCGACGACCGGCTGTGGCTGCCGTACGCCGTCGCTCAGTACCTCGACGTCACAGGCGACCAGGGCATCCTGGACGAGATGGTGCCGTTCCTCGATGGCCCCCTCCTCGAGACCGGGCAGCACGAATCAGTCTTTCTGCCAACCGTCTCGGGCGAGCAGGGATCGCTGTTTGAACACTGCGCACGGGCTCTCGACGTCAGCCGTCCAGTCGGCAGCCACGGGTTGCCGCTGATTGGCACCGGCGACTGGAACGACGGCTTCAACCGCATCGGACCTGACGGCAAGGGCGAGAGCATCTGGCTCGGCTGGTTTCTCCACACCGCACTGTCGGCCTTCGCGCCTTTGGCGGACGGCCGCGGTGAGCCGGCGCGTGGCGCATCGTGGCGGCAGTGCGCCGCGGCGCTCGGGCAGTCCCTCGAACGTGAGGGCTGGGACGGCAGCTGGTATCTGCGGGCATTCTTCGACGACGGCACACCGCTTGGCACGCACACGGGCGCCGAGTGTCAGATCGATTCCATTGCGCAATCCTGGGGCGTCATCTCGGGGGCCGCGGAGCCCGGTCGTGCGGCGAGGGCGATGGCAGCGGTGAACGATCGCCTGGTCCGTGTCGACGATGGATTGGTCCTGTTGTTTACGCCGCCGTTCGACGATGCCTCGATCGATGCCGGCTATATCCGCGGCTACCCGCCCGGCATCCGCGAGAACGGCGGCCAGTATACCCACGCTGCGCTGTGGTCGGTGATCGCCTTCGCGATGCTTGGTAACGGCGACAAGGCCGGAGAACTGTTCTCAATGTTGAATCCGATCCATCACGCCGGCACGCCTGAGGACATGCATCGTTACAAAGTCGAGCCCTACGTCGTGTGCGCCGACGTCTACGCGGAGGCGGCCCACGTCGGCCGCGGCGGCTGGACCTGGTACACGGGTGCCGCGGGCTGGATGTATCGCATCGCCCTCGAGGACATGCTCGGGCTCGACGTGCGAGG
>JBKJRJ010000545.1:0-9652 GCA_046594705.1 Vicinamibacterales bacterium | reverse complement strand
AGGTAGACGAAGTCGTCAAGTCGCCCCTGCACGAACACGCCCCGGCAATACGCGTAGCCGTCGTGCATGTTCTCGACCAGCGAGCGATACCGGACGTCACTCGACACGAGCGCCGCGGCGGCGCGTTCGTGACCGCCGCTGTCTTTCGGGATCACCGTCATGGCATCGCCTGCGGAGTCGGCACGCCGACCGCAGCCCACACGCTGACCGCGAGTGGGGAACGGCCTCCCTCGCCGCCATGCTCCTGCATTTCGTGCTCCAAGAGAACTACCACGATCCGCCCTACCGCCGCCGATCCGAAACCGGCGCCGCCGGGCCCTCCGCTCCGAGCACGATCGCCACGTCGTGCACTTTCCCGTCGTTGACGATGGGAATGGCGAACGGGTCGACGCGGACACCGTCGACGAGCGCGGAGCGGACGCCGCGGCATTGCCGCTCGGGATTGGTCACGACGATCTGATACCGGGTCCGGCCCAGGGTCCACTGGAACGAAAACCCCGGCCACATGGCGGGAATGGACGGGCTCACGCTGAAGGTCGTACCACGCCGGCGCAGCCCGACCAGCGACTCGATCGCCGCCTGATACATCCACCCCGCAGATCCGGTGTACCAGGTCCACCCTCCGCGCCCGACGTGCATCGGATGGGCGTAGACATCGGCGGCAACCGCGTAGGGTTCCCCTCGATATCGCTCGACCGCCTCCGGCGTGCGCGTGTGGTTGATCGGGTTGAGCATGTGGAACAGTTCCATCGCCTCGTCGCCACGCCCGAGGCGGGAGAGCGCGATCACGGTCCAGACCGCCGCGTGGGTGTATTGCCCGCCGTTCTCACGGATGCCAGGCAGGTAGCCCTTGATATATCCGGGATCGTGCGCCATGCGATCGAAGGGGGGCGTCAGCAGCAGGACGAGCTGGGCGTCGCGCCGCACGAGATGGGCGCGCACCGCTTCCATGGCGCGCGCCGCCCGGCGGGGATTGGCCCTCTGCGAGAGGACGGCCCACGACTGGGTGAGCGAATCGATCCGGCACTCCTCGTTCAGCACCGACCCGAGCGGTGTGCCGTCGTCGAAGTAGGCACGCCGGTACCAGTCGCCGTCCCAGGCGAGTTCCAGCATGCCGGTCAGCGTCCGCGCCTCGTTGCGGTAGCGCTCCGCCAGGTCGCGCCGGCCGTGCCCGTCGCACACCTGCGCGAAGTCGTTCAGCACGACGACGAGGAACCATCCCAGCCAGACGCTTTCACCGCGCCCCTCGTGCCCCACCCGGTTCATCCCATCGTTCCAGTCGCCGGACCCGATGAACGGCAGGCCGTGGACGCCGAACTTGAGGCTCCGGTCAATCGCGAGAATCGCGTGGTCGAACAGGGAGGCCGTGACCGTGGAGACCGACGGCAGCCGATAGGTTTCGGACTCGCCCGGCTCGAGCGGCGGCGACTCGAGAAACGGGACGATTTCGTCGAGCGCCGATGTATCGCCGGTCCGCGAGACGTAGGCGGCGAGGACGTACGGCAGCCAGAGGAGATCGTCGGAACAGCGCGTGCGCGTGCCGCGGCCGCTCGGCGGGTGCCACCAGTGCTGCACGTCGCCCTCGAGAAACTGCCGGGATGCGGCGCGCAGCAGGTGCTCACGGCAGAGATCGGGCCTCGCGTAGATCAGCGCGAGCACGTCCTGGAGCTGGTCGCGAAAGCCAAAGGCGCCACCGGGCTGAGAGGGGCCGCTGCGCGCCCACATGCGACAGCTCAGTGTTTGATACGGCAGCCAGCGGTTCACGAGGATGTCGAAGGAGTCATCCGGGGTGCGGACCTCAATGGTCCCGAGCAGGTCGTCCCAGACCTGCTCCGCCGCCACCATGGCCGCGTCGATGTGCGGGAGCGAGGCGTATCGGGAGGCGAGGTCGATGGCCTGGGCCCGGTCGCGACCTTCGCCCAGCACGAACGCGAGCCGCCGCGTCTCGCCCGGGGCGAGCGGCACGGCCATCTGCAGGGCGCCGCAGGGATCGAGTCCCGCGCCGCTGCGGCCCTCGAGCCGGGGGCGCCAGAGCGCCGCCGGCTGCCTGAGCGTCCGGTCACGACCGATGAACTCCGTACGA
Organism: Vicinamibacterales bacterium; assembly: GCA_046594705.1. Classification (GTDB taxonomy): domain Bacteria; phylum Acidobacteriota; class Vicinamibacteria; order Vicinamibacterales; family 2-12-FULL-66-21; genus JAICSD01. Next base: position 7,569 of record JBKJRJ010000545.1, on the reverse strand, counting down.
TCGCAGGTGTAGGAGCCGGCCCGCTCCGTGGCCCCCCAGAAGGCGACGCGCCCGGAGTACTCGGTGTCGTACGGGTTGTGCGCCAGAATGGCGCCGGTCTCGCCGTCGGCTTCCGTCACCACGAACCGCCGTTCCCCTTGACGCGGTGGGCCCAGGCACCACTCGACGTAGCCGAACACACTGAGGCGGCGCACTTCGGTGGAGGTGTTCGTCAGGGTCAGGACCGCCACCTTCACCGGATCGTCGGAGGCCACGAAGACGGCCAGTTCCTGGTGCAGACCGGCCACCGCGTGCTGATAACGGGTGACGCCCGCAGTGTGACGGACGACCCATCGACCGGCGGCCGCGCCGCGCGGCAGCGGGCCTGGGGTCGCGCCCCACATCGCGCCCGTGTCCTCGTCGCGCAGGAAGATCGCTTCTGCGGTGGGATCGCCGATCGGGTCGTTCGCGAAAGGCGTGAGGCGGTGCTCCCGACTGTTGCCGCTCCATGTGAACGCGGAGCCCGTCGCACTGACCAGGGTGCCGAAGTCCGGGTTGGCCATCACATTCGACCAGGGCAGCGGCGTGTCACTGTCGCCTTCGAGCACGATGACGTATTCACGGCCGTCGGGCGTGAAGCCGCCGAGGCCGTTGGCCATGACCAGCGGAGGCACGTCGACCGGGACGGCGGCAGGCTCGGGCGGACGGAGGTGCGAGGACACGGGTCTGGCGTCCTTCGGATACAACCAGGGCGCTCGACGATCCATCTGTGCCGCGAGGTCCCCCAGATCGTCCTGCACGACCACCCGCGCCACCGCCGCGAGCAGCACCCGGTCGGGCGCCGGCAGGCCGTCGGCGCGCAGCAGGTACATGCCGCCCGGCTTGCCGTTCCACCCCGCCCACCGCGGCTCCTGGACGAGCGCCGTGAGCAGTTGGTGCGTCTCGTCGAAGTATTCCGCGGGATGCTGGTTCAGGATCACCACGTCGGCGCGGAGCTCCTTGACGCGCCAGTACTCCTGGGCGCGCAGCAGCTGCCTGGCGAACGGCACCGATGCCGCGTCCATGATGCCGACGAGAACGATGGGCAGGTCGCCCGAAATGCCGTAGCCCCACAGGCTGGACTGGCCGAGCGTGTTGCGCGCCAGATCCCCGGGACTGATCAGCGACGCGTCCGATCCGAAGACGCGCGAGGCCAGCCGGTCGAACAGCATGGCGTGGTCGTCGTCGAGGTCGAGGTGCTGCAGGGTGATGTGGGTGTGGGTGTAGGCCATCGAGAAGGCGCGCGCGGTCGCGCTGCCGTCGCGATACTTCCGGACCAGCCCGATCGCGGTCGCGCGGTCCGCCGCGACCCCGGTCGCAAACGTGATGCGGGCCACCGCGCCCGCCGGCAGCCGGACGCGCTCGCGCAGGGCCGCGACCGGGTCCAGGACCGCGCCGGTGGTGCCCGACAGGGCGCGGCCTTCGAGCGCCGCCGGATCGGCGAGCGACCGGCCGCGGCCGATGAATCGGGCGCGATCGGTCTCCCACTCGCCCGCGCCGCCGAGCCGCCGCTCGACGCCCAGGACGTGAAAGGCCCAGATCGGCGCCTCGGAGGAGCCGCGCGGCCGGCGGCTGAACAGCAAACCCGCGCTCTGCGCTTCGAACTCCGTCTCCACGAACAGCTTGCCGAACGCCGGATGCGCGAAGTCGTCCTCCGGGCTGGCGAGCACGATTTCCCCGTAGCTGGTGATCTCCACTTCGCGCGGACGGTCGCTGTGGTTGGTGATCGACAGCCGCCGCACTTCGACGTCGTCTTCTGGCGAGACCGTGATCTGCAAGTGGGTCGAGAAATCACCGTCGCGCAGGCTGAACGTCGCTTTCTCGAGATCGAACACCACGTCGTAGGTGTCGGGCTCGCGGCAGACCGGCTGGTAGGTCGGCGACCAGACCCTGCCCGTCCACAGGTCGCGCAGATAGATGAAATGCGCGCCGGCATCCGAGGTGCGGTCCTCGCGCTGGCGGGTCACGGCGCGGCCGCGCCAGGTACTGGCGCCGCCGCCGGCGTGGGTCAGCGCAGTGGTATAGCGGCCATTCGACAGATAGTGGGTGTGCGGGCTGGTCATGTGCGGTGACCGGAACCGGCGTGACGCCAGCACCGGCACGGCCGCCGTGGCGGCGGCGGTCTCCGCAGGCCGCGGCTCCGACAGAATCGCGGTGCGCGGGACGCGCTCCTGGAGCAGCAGTTCAGTCGCCTGCACTCGCGGGTCCATTTCGAACCGCGCCACGAAGGTGTCGTTGCGGATGACGTTGGTGAACGCCACCAGCGACATCCCCTGGTGGTGGGCGAAGTAGGCGGTGACGATGGCCGGAGCGGGATCGCCGGAGGCGTTCTCGACCGGCGGCCGGTAGTCGATCGCTTCGTAGAACCCGAACCGCCCCTCCAAGCCGGCGCGCGAGAGCCGCGCCAGATTCCGGACCGCCTCGACGGGATCGATCAGGCTGGCGAGCGCCGTGGCGTACGGCGCGATGACCCGATCGTCCGCGAGCCCGCGCTTCAGTCCCAGGCCCGGCACCCCGAAGGTTCGGTACTGATAGTGCCCCTCTCGGTCGGTCAGCGCGTAGGCCGACTCCGACACGCCCCATGGGGTGCCATGCTGGCGGCCGTACTCGATCTGGCGGCTGACGCTGGCCTCGCAGCTCTGGTCCAGCAGCGTGCCGCGGAAGCGCCGCATCAGCAGCAGCGGCATCAGGTACTCGAACATGGTGCCGCCCCAGGACATCAGCGTGGCGCGCCCACCGACGTTGGTCACCAGGCGGCCGAGATGAAACCAGTGGTGTTGCGGAACGTCGCCTTTCGCGATGGCAATGAAGCTGGCCAGCCTCGCCTCGGAGGCGAGCAGGTCGTAGAACGAAGCGTCGAGCCGTCCCGCCCCTTCGCTGTCGGTGAGGCGGTAGCCGATCGAGAACAGACGCCGGCGCCGGTCGTACAAGAAGTCGAACCGCATCGCCTCGGCGAGCGCGGCGGCGCGGCCGGCGACGCGGGTCAGCGCCGCGCCGTCAACCACCGTACACTCGACGACGCCGGGGATGGCCTCGAGCAGCGCGCGCCGCCAGAAGGCGAGATCGCCGGACGGATCCAACGCCGTGTCGTCGAGGTCGCGCAGCGATTGCGCGAGCTCGGCCAGCCGGCCCGGCTCCGCGGCGCCGTCCGGCGTCAGCCGCCGCGCGTCCATGGCGATGGCGCGCGCGAGCCGGTTGATCTCGGCGATCACCTCTCTCGGCGCCGGGGCTCCGGGCGGGGAGGAGGCCGACGCGAGTGCCAGCAGCGAGGCGGTATCGGCAAGGCCCTCGCGGCGCTGGGCGGGGGTCTGTGGGGCTTCCACCAGATGCCGCAGCCCTTGCGCGAGGGCCATCAGGCATCCGGCGAGATTGCCGCTATCGACCGTCGACACATAGCGGGGGGGCAGCGGCGCACGGGTGGCGGTGTCGTACCAGTTCAGGAAGTGGCCCTGGTAACGCTCGAGCCCCTCGAGCGTGGTGAGGGTGCGATCGACCTGCACGACGAGGTCCGCCGTCGAGAGGTAGCCGAGGTCGTGAGCGGCGAGCGACGACAGCAGTCCCATGCCGATATTGGTCGGGGAGGTGCGGTGCGCGAGCAGCGGGAGGTCCGACTCCTGGTAATTGTCCGGCGGCAGCCAGCCGTCGGCCGCGGTGACAAACGTCTCGAAATACCGCCACGTCTTGCGGGTGATGAGCCGGAGTTGCACGAGCTCTTCCGCGGTGAGCGACCGCACCCGCGGGGCGACCGGTACGCTCAGCCAATAGGCGACGGCGGGGGCGATGGTCCAGAGAAGGAGAAAGGGGGCCGCCATTGGCAGCGCCCGCGGATCCACGTACGCGGTCAAGACCGCCGCCGCAACCGCGATGATCGGGCTCGACATCATCTCGGCGGCGAAGCGGCGCAAGCCACGCCGGCCGACGAACCCCGCCGCCTTGGCGGCCGTCGCCGCGGCCGTCTCCCACTCGAGCAGGCGGCGCTTCGTGAACACCAGGCGGACCAGCGTCAGGGCAATCGCGTGCGAGGTCCCCGACGCGAGGTAGGCCAGGAAGGTGACGCCGAGCGCGACCCGCGCCAGCGTCGCCGCGAAATCCTCCCGCAGATTGCGCAGAAAAACCGGCACCGACTGCGCCTTGCGCGGGCCGGTGAAGAAGAGGGCGATCAGCGGGAGCAGCTGCGACGCCAGCACCCCCATCACCGCGAGCGTCCAGAACCACGGCGGCCCGGGCAGGATCGTCCAGCCGGCGACCAGCATCGCCAGCAAGGCAGGCGACACCAGGCTGCGCCGCAGGTTGTCCAGGATCTTCCAGCGTCCAATCAGCGGCAGCCGGTTGCGCTTGAAGCCCTGCCGGGCCGGCACCCAGGGGAACAGCCAGAACAGGATCTGCCAGTCGCCGCGGATCCAGCGATGCTGACGGCGCGCATGGGTCAGCACGCTGGACGGGTAGTCGTCCACCAGCTCCACATCGGACACCAAGGCGACGCGCGCGTGCAGGCCCTCGAAGAGATCGTGCGACAGCAGGGCGTTCTCGGGGACGGAGTCGTCGAGCGACGCCATGAAGGCGTCCACATCGTAGAGACCCTTGCCGGTGAAGATCCCTTCGTGAAAGAGATCCTGGTAGGTATCGGAGACCGCGGTGGTGTAGGGATCGACCCCGGTGTGTCCCGAATAGAGCCGTGCGAACAGTGACCCGGCGGCGCTCAGAAACGTGACGCTGACACGCGGCTGCAGGATGCCGTAGCCTTCGGTGACACGGCCCACGGCGGGATCGAACGAGGCGCGGTTGAGCGGATGGGTGATGATGCCGATCAGCTGACGCGCGGTATCGCGGGGCAGCCGGGTATCGCTGTCGAGCGTCAGGCAATACCGCACCGCCGGCAGCACGGTGAGATCCCCGACCTGCAGCGCGAAGCTCGTGTCGGTGGCGCCGCGGAGCAGGCGATTGAACTCTTCGATCTTCCCGCGCTTGCGTTCCCATCCCATCCACAGACCCTCTTTCGCATTCCACTGCCGCGTGCGATGGAACAGGAAGAAGCGGTCGGGGACGCCGTGCGCGGCGTTGAGCGCCTCGACGCCGGCGCGCGCCGCCGCCAGGATCTCGGCGTCGCGCGGCAACGTTTCAGCCGTGCTGTCGTTGAAATCGGTGAGAAAGGCGAAATGCACGTGCGGGTCCACATTCCCGAGGGCTTGGACCTCCATGTGCGCGAGGAGGTCCGCCACGCGTTCGACGCTGTCGAGCATGGTCGGGACGATGACCATCGTCCGGGCCGACGCGGGCACGCGATCCAGGTCGAGCCGAGGGAGCGGGCGAGGAGGGATCAGGCCGCTGATCAGGCGCTGCAGAAGCTGGATCGTCAGCTCGCTCGCGGGTACGATCGTGAGCAGGGCGATCAGCGCGAGCGCCGCGCCCCCGGCGCCATCCAGGTAGGCCTGCCCCATCGCCGCGGCAACCAACGCCCCGCTGCCGAGGCCGATCGCGCCCAGGTAGAAAGGGGCGGCGCCGCGAAACAGGAAGCGCCGAGTCCGTTGCCGCACACCCGGGACCCAGGCCACGTGGCGTTCGAACTCGCGGCGGCCACTGCCGATCAGGTGATGGCCGACGTGCGCCGCACGGGTGTCGGGCGCCCGCTCGGCGGCCTGGCGCGCGCGGTCGACACTCTCGAGCGCCACCCGGACCTGGGCCTCGCCGGTCGGCTCCGCCAGTTCTTCCACCGCGTGCCGGTACCGATCACGGCTCCGAAAATCCATCCGGCTGTAGACGGCTGCCGGATCGCGCTGCAGGATCTGCTCGACCAGGCTGACCGTTTCGAAGAACTCGCTCCAGTCGAATGACGACATCAGCCGCAGGCTGCCAATCAGGTTGGCCATGGCGGCCTGCTCGGTCGCCTGGTGCTGACCCTCGGATCGAATCGCGTCCTCAACGGTCTGACCGCGCAGCTCCAGTTCCGCGTCGAGCCGCTGCCGCAGTCCCGCGGCCGTGGCGCCGAACTCGCGCGAGCGGCGAAGCAGGCGGGTGACGAACACGGGGTGGACGTCGGTGGGCCATGGCGGCTGCACCGCCGCCGGTGTCTCGAGCGCCGCGGCGAGCCGATCCGCGTGGAGCCGGTGCACGCGGTTTTCGGCGAGGCTGTCGGCCCTGGCTCGCAGGTGATCCACCAGCGCCAGCTTCAGCATGCTCGGCCACGCCCACAGCTCTCCGATCGTCAGCGGCGTCAAGGCCTGAAAGGCGCTGAGGAATCGCTGCATCCGGTAGCCGTCGAGCCGTCCCGCGCTGGACCTGATCAGCTCGAGCGCCAGGGCATAGATGCGAGGCAGGCCGGCATGCTCGTCGCCGGCAGTGATCGGCAGTCGCCGGAAGTATGAGGTCGGCAGGTCGTGGTGGATGTCCCGCGCCGCCGCGGTGATGATGTAAAAGTTGTCCAGCAGCCACTCGGCGGCGGGCGACAAGGGTTCACCGCGGCGGGCATCCTCGGCCAGGGCGGTATAGGCCTGCCGGAGCGCGGCGGTGTGGCCGGTCAGGCGTGCCAGAGGCGCGCGACCGGCGGCCCCGCGCCGCTGCCGGCCCGCAGTCAGCCGAGCCGCGAGGCGCCGGGCATGTGCCTCGAGGGGCTCGAGGCCCAAAAACTCATCCGGGCGGGCGGCGGGCTGGGGAACTGTTCGCCCCTCGTCACTCATGACTGCTCAGGTCTCCATTGGCCCGACCCCCGCAGCACGAGTCGATCGTATTGATAATCGCGGTGAAGGTCCGCGCGCACAGCCTACACGTCAGCACACACTATGCTAAACCCCACGAGGCGCGGCCGTCTGCAACGAAGTGTACAGGCGTCACGCGCGACGCGACTCATCAGGCGCACGGCAGTGAATGCGCGGCGCCGGCCTGTTGTCGGCGGCGGCACTCGGCGAATGGCGAGATCGTCGGTGAAGAGTCGCCCCGGGACACTACCGCGACCACGCGGTTACGCTCCCGCGACAGTACGCGACGCAGGCTTTGAGCTCATCGACCGACGTTCGGAGGCCGACGTAGTCGTAGTCGATCAGCGCGGGGATCCCGGGGGCCGCTGTTGCCAGCAGGCTCAAGACCGCGCCGACCGGGGTGTCACCTTCGCCGAAGGGTTGGCTGGCGCCGCCGTTGCGCAGGCGATCCCTGACCAGCACATACGAGACGCGCGAGCGGTACTCGCGCAATTCGGCCGCCGCGTCGCGGTTCGACGCCGTCAGGTTGCCGATGTCGAGCTTCACGGTGAACGCCGGAGCCAGGGCGAGGGCCTCTCTGAGCCCTCTCGTGTCGATGGCGCCTCCCGGGTTGCCGTCCACCTGATTGTGAATCGCGACGGAGACCTGGTGCCGCTGCGCCAATGGTGCCACGCGCCGGGCCATCGCGGTCGTCAACGGCGAACTGATGGTTGCCACGCCCAGCGCCCTGACCTGACGGAGCGTCGCGTCGATCTCCTCGTCGGAAAAGGAATCGTTGTAGCTGACCGCGCACGCGCGCACCGTCAGGCCGGCGGAGGCCAGCGTGCCGCGGGCGCGGTCGAACACCGCGGCCGGCGTC
>JBKJRJ010000523.1:0-5111 GCA_046594705.1 Vicinamibacterales bacterium | reverse complement strand
CACACCGGGGTGTGGATCTCGAGATCGGGACAGAACCCAAGGCTGATGGCCCCGGCAAAGGTCTCGGGTGGGGCGGACGCAAGCGCGGCGTACGCCAAGGTGGCACCGGACGAGTATCCGACAACAATCGGACGATGGTAGGCGGGCAACTTCCGATGGAGCTGCACGGCCCGCGACAGCTCCTCGAGCGCCCCAGCGGGATACGCGCAGCCTTGTGCGCCTTCCAGATTCTTCAGAAAGGTTCTGATGTCAATCCCGACGACGAGCGCACCGAGGTCACGGAGACGTTCGGCCATCGACACCACGCCCAGGTTCCAGCCACCGTCGCCCGAGATGAACAGCACGACCTGCTCAGGCGTGCGCGTAGGCGCGTACAGCATGACGCGACCGAACGTGGGCACCGTGAGTGTCTCCGGCGCGGCGACGGGATTACCCAGGGCCACAAGATTCATCGCGATCACCAACATCGTTCCGACGATTCTCGTGGTCATTTGAAGAGGATCCTGCGATAGCCGCCCGCAATGAGTGCCGAGACGTCGGCGAGGATGCGGGGCAGGCGCATCCCACCCACATAGGCCAGGTAATGAGGTTCCCAGACGGGATCGAACTTCTCTTTGTAGGCGCGCAGTCCCTGAAAGTGATAGACCGCCTCGCCGTGCTCGTAGAGAAACGCACCCAATCGATTCCACAGAGGCGCGACCGGCGACGCCTCGACACCGGAGAGGGGCGCCATGCCGAGCGCGAAACGTTGGTACCCGTGGTCTTTGCCCCACTTGAGCAGGTGCGCGAAGAGCATCTCCATGACGCCTTTGGGTGCGTCGCGGTGATAGCGCATCAGATCGACCGAGAGTTCCACGGTGTCGGGGCCAGGCCACAGGTTGCCGAACGCCAGGATTCGGCCGTGTCGTTCGATGACCGCCACCGGGAAGCGCGACACGTACGCCGCGTCAAAAAAGCCCAACGAGAAGCCCTTCTCGGCGCCCGCCCTGTCCTTCAACCAGTCGTCAGACACGGCGCGCAGTTGGTCGATGATCTGGGGGACCTGCTCCGCCGGCACGATGCGGAAGGTGCCGCCCCCCTTCTCGAGCCGGCGCAGCGCCTGGCGATGTCGGCTCCCGTGCCCTCCTTCAAACGTGAAGGTGGCCAGGTTCACGACGGCCTCCTCGCCGAGCTTGACGAACGTGAGCCCGAAGTCAGCGTAGTGATGAAGGTGCCCCTTGCGGACTTCATAGAACACGGGGACGCCGCCGTAGTCGTCGCACCGTTCCAGGAACGATCGGATGAGTTCGGCGTGGCATTCCTCGGGTCCCACCGGATCGCCCAGGGCGACCCACGTCCGCCCCTGCACGGCGTACATCACAAAGCCTGTCCTCTGCTCGTTGAACAGCAGGGTCTTATCGCGCAGGTAGACGAGGTAGGGGGAGGTGGAGGTCTGGACCTCAATCGCGGATGTCGCGTCCGCAAGGTCAGCATCCGTGGGCTCGCTGGCCGCGGGCGGGGCGTGCCGCAGGAGCCGCGACACCGCGAACAGCAGCACCACCACCCCGGCCCCAACCGAGGCGCGAAGAAAGCGGGAGGCTTCTCCGGACACCTCGAACTGCCACCACAGCTCGTGCGAATAGTCGACGTGGCTGAAGGCGAATGACCCGAGCCAGATGGAGCTCGAGAGCGCCGCGGCGATCAAGGCCACCCAATACACCGAGAAGGGCGCATCGAAGAGTGCCGCCTTGCGGTCGAAGACCGGCCTTGCTCGCCACAGTACGAACAGAACGCCGGCCAGCACCGCGGCCTCCTCGTAGTCGGCACCCTTGAACAACGACGCCGCGATGCCGATGATCAGGGACACACCGGCGAGTGCGTACGCGGCATCGAGCCTTCGGGCTAGTCCTTGCGATAACAGCAGGAGTCCAGCGCCCGCGACGCTGCTGAGAAAGTGCGACCCTTCAATCATGCCGAGCGGCAGCACGCGGCCAAGAAAAGCCAACCGGCCTTCAGCCGCCGGGGTCGCGCCCGAGAACAGCAGGATCAGGCCCGCCAAGAAGGTGAACGCGGCAATGACGCGCGGAGTGATCTGCTCGGCGAGGCGGCCGAACAAAGCGGCCGCGCGAGCCACATGGGCCCGGCGTTGTCTGGCCTCATCCGCAACGAGCACCACCACTGCGGCGGTCAGCGGGAGCAGGTAATACACCGCGCGATACACCACCAGCGCGGGGAGCAACTCTGCCGACGTGACAAAGGGCTTCAACAAGAGCACCATGAGCCCCTCGAACACGCCCACGCCTCCCGGCACATGGCTTGCGAGGCCCAGCAACTGAGCAGCGAGGAATGCGCCCAGGAGGTCCAGGAAGGTCATGTTGCTCGGCGGGAGCAGCACGTACAACACGGCGCCTGCCAGCGCCCAGTCCACGACGGAAATCGACAGTTGCGCCAGAGCGATCCGTGGCGATGGCAGCGGCAGCTCGAACCTCTTGATGCGGATTGGTTCGCGTCGGACGATCGTGGCGACGAGATACGCCACGCTGGTCAGCATCAGCAGCCAGCCGACCGGCGCAACCAGCTGGTGCGCCGGCATCTCGTAGGCGCGGGGCAAGGGGCTCAGCGCAAGGCTCAGACCTCCGAGCGCCAGCAGCCCCAGCCAGAACGTCACGGAATACGAGAAGATGATCCGAGAGAGCTCGTGGGCCGTCACCCCCCACCGCGTGTAGAAGCGATAGCGGACGGACGCACCGGACAGCATGGCAAAGCCCACGTTGTTGGCGATCGCGTAGGCCAGGAACGAGGCCAGCATGATGCGTCCCCGAGCCAGGCGCTTTCCGACGTAGGCGAAGGCCAGGAGGTCGTAGCCCGTGAGCGTCGCGTAGTTGAGCGCCGTCAGGAGCACGGCCCAGCCCAATTGCCGCGGTGGGGTGTTCAGGATGTCGCCCGTCAGGTCGTGCCAGGTGACCGTGCGCAGTTCGGTCCGCAGGACCGCCAGGGCGACGCCAAACAGGACAAGACCGATGATGGCCGGAAGAGCCTGTCGCACACGCTCACGCATCGGTTGTCCTCAACGTGGGGCGTTTCGCTGTACCCAGGCCAGGGCTTCCATGAGGCGCCGATCGAATTCCGCCAGGTTGTCACTGAAGCGGTGGTCGGCCGCTTTGACGATCCAGATGTTTTTCGGCTCACGGGCGCCTGCCATAATGTGTTGCATCTCCGTGACCGGGACAAACTCGTCCTGCGTCGAGTGAATGGCTCCAAGAGGGATCGGTGCGACGTTCTTGACGATGGCTGCGACGCTGAAGGTGGGCTCGTTCGGTACGCCGTGCGTGAGGTAAATCAGGGAATCGCGCCATCGCCACCCGAGCTCGTTCAGATCCGGGAGGCCGAGGCCGATGACACCGGTGATCACCGCCTTGGTCTGAGGGTCAGTCGCCGCCAGCACAGACAGCCCGGCGCCTTCGGACACGCCAATCAGCGTCGGCTTCTTGCCCGTGCGCCTGGCCGCGAACTCAGCCAGCACCTTGAAGTCGCCTGGCTCCTGGTCCGGGCGCAACGTCGTGCCTCGGGAAGTGAAGCCTTCCAGGTACGCCTTCGCGTCGAAGCCCACCACGAAGAAGCCCTTGGTCGACAGCACCTCCGCCACGTGCGGCGCCAGATGAATCCACCCGCCATCGCCGCTCGAGACGATGACGGGCTCGCCATCGCTCGGGCCATAGCAGCGGAGGGTTTGGGGCTGACCTCGAATGACCAGCCGCTCGGTCGTTTGCGCCGCCGCATCAGGGCTACCACACCAACCCGCCAGCAGGACGAGAACGAAGAGCGGCGCGTGTCGGTATCGCATGATCGTCAATTCCTCATATCTCTCGCGACCGTCGAGTCCGAGTGTGCGACGACCCACTGGAGGGCGTCACGAATGGCCAGAGTGAACTGCGCGCGCCCACCTGAGAAGCGGTGGTTGCGGGCGTCGACGGCGTACAGTCGTCTCACCGCGGTGTCTGGTCCAAATAAGCGCCGGGCCTGTTGGGCTGGAAGGTAGTCGTCGCGCGTCGATTGAATCACCGCACACGGAGTATCAAGTGTCGGAATCAGGCCGTAGGTGTCGAACCGCATCAGGTGTGGTGCCCTGCTTGCCTGGCCCTCGACTTGTCTGTCGTCAGAGTCGCTGCGCACCCGCAGTTCCTCCTCATCAGGCAAGCCGATCGCAACCACCCCAGCCAGTTCCGACTGGAGACCACCGTCCGCACCAACAAGGACGGCGAACGCCGCGCCACGCGACCAGCCGGTCAGGACTGTGCGTGTTGAGCTCGCGAGACCCAGCGTCGTGCGTACGTGCGCGATGATCTGACGGTATTCGTCGACGATCTGCTTGCCGTTGACGAGTTGGCCTGTCGAGCGTTCGAGGTTCAGGAACGCACGGGAGCTAAAGCCAGCGGCGTAGTACCCCTCGCGCCCGAACTGCTCGAACATGTCCACTGCCGCACCGAACCAGCCGCCATCTCCGCTGGCATAGAGCACGAGGATGTCTGCCGCGACGGGGACTGCCGGAGCGATCAAGTGCACGTCGAACGGTCTGCCGTGCAGTGCGACGGTCGCGGAGAACGCCTTCGCGCGATCCGGGCGCTGGGTGCTGTGTTGTGGGAGGCTGGCGCACCCGAGTGACACGAGATGACACAGCAGAGCCAAGGCCGTCGCCAGCAGGCGGCCGGCATGACATCGGTGCTCTTCGTTCCCACCACCGTGAGCTACACTCGCTCGACAAGAGGAGGCCGCATGCACATCGAGGCGCACACGATCGCGGAGAAGTTGCGGAAGCTGGGCGACCTGGAGCGCCGGGTGGTCGATCACTTCATCCACCGCCGCCCGGTCGTCAAGGACACAAACGCCATCTTCGACGATCGGCTCACGCTGGGCCAGCGGGTGGCCGATCGGGTGGCATCGTTTGGCGGCAGTTGGACGTTCATCTTCGTGTTCTTTGCCCTGATGGGCGTGTGGATGTTCATCAACTCTGACAGCCGCCGGCCGTTCGACGTGTATCCGTTCATCCTGCTGAACCTCATTCTGTCCTGTTTGGCGGCTCTCCAGGCCCCGGTGATCATGATGAGCCAGAATCGGCAGGCCGCGAAGGACCG